>CAYGUN010000058.1:0-9100 GCA_964353025.1 uncultured Bacteriovoracaceae bacterium | reverse complement strand
CAAGCGTCTTCAGATACAGTAGGTGATACTGAGAGAAGTTTTACGGACATGGAATACCAACAGCTTAAGCAAGAAGTCGAGCGTATCGCACAAGTGACAGAGTTCAATGGGACAAAGTTACTTGACGGTTCAGGAGACATTTATGACTTCCAAATCGGAATTTATAATGATGATTTTCAAGACAGAATTAGCTTTGATGCTGGTTACACAAATGCAAGACTTGATGGCCTTGCAATTGATGACCTAACTGTATCAAGCAAAGAAAGCGCTCAAGAGTCACTTGCTTCAGTTGATGCTGCTATTGAAGAAGTATCTAGATACAGATCGAATCTAGGAGCTATTCAAAATAGACTTGGTTCAACTTCAGCAAACTTGCAAGTAAGTAATGAGAATTTACAAGCGGCCAACTCTCGTATTAGAGACGTTGATTATGCTGCAGCAACGGCAGAGAATGCGAGAAATCAAATTCTTAACCAAGCAGGTACTTCAGTTCTTGCTCAAGCAAATCTGAACGGACAAAATGCTCTAGCTTTACTTTCATAAGGGCCAAAAGCTTAAAATCTTGCCTAAAAAAACCCCCTAAATTGGGGGTTTTTATTATTTCAGGTAGTTAAGACTTTATAGAGATGTAAGAAAAAGTCAGAAAGTGGTCCTAAATCCTGAATTTTACTATAAATATTATAGTAAGATTAATTAGCCTTTAACATGGAGCATCTTTCTTAATATGCTCCGAGTCAATGAAGCGACAATTCACTCTACTGTTATTTATCCTTTCTCTTACAAGTTCTTTTGCTGATGAAATCTGTAATTCAAAGTTTTATAAAGAAAAGTATGCACTGATTAGAGCTGGCCGGATGGAAATTACTGATGTGGCAACAGAAGATCTTAGGCCTTACAGTAGATATGAAAGCTTTAAAATGATACTTCCGGGGAGAAGCGAAGAGTCTATTATTAGTGTCTATGGTTATCCTTTAAGCGAAAAATCGGGTTTTATTTTTAATCGAAAAGGTAAGGATTATATTCTTTATAAAGAACTTGTGGATTCTCAGCGAAACGCAGTCCTGGAGTACGATACACCATTAGAGAAAATGGATTTTGATTATTTTTTTCAATATGCATTTAAGGACTTTGATAAAAATCATTTAGTGGTGGATGAGTTGGTTATGTTACCTGATGCAATGATTTCATCTCGGGGTGATGAATTAATTTATCAACCTTATAGAGTTCGTAAAAAAGATAATGAGTATTTGTATGTAGAAGTGAAGGGTGAGAGAAAACTTAGAAAATTGAAAATTCGAGATGTTTTTCTCTCTAATGTTTCAATGATTAAAGACTATAGTTTTCTTCAGAGTTTTTATGAGTTTGGAGGAGAGGGGAAAATTATTCGCTATAAGACGGATTTTTCTCAGCTAAATGACAAAGAGTTGGGTTACGATATTATCAGCGACCATAGAGCTGAAATTCATTATATCGCACCCACAAAGCTGCCAGAATCCAATGCTATATTTGGCATAGGGCAAAAGATTTTTTCAAATAAAGATGCAAAGGAAAGTGCACAAAAGCTTTTGGACCAAAATATTCCTTTTTATATTGTATCCAGAAGTAATGAATGGAAGGGGGTGGCCTTGCATTCAAATTCAAGACTCAACAGAGAATTACAGCGCCTCTCTGGCCTTCCTGAGCATGAAACAGTTCTCTTTTTCGATCAGACAGTTGATTTGGTTACAGTTGAGCATGAAGTAAAGCATTTGAACGATAAAAAGATAGGCCTTCGAAGCGATATTAAAAGTTTTATAAATTTGAATAAATTAGATAATGACTTTCACCAAGTTTTAAAAATGTTTATTCTGGAATACAGGGCTTACCAAGTCGGGTTTGATATTTATTTAAAGCAGGGTACACTTGCTTTGGCCGAATCATATAAGAGCGTTTTTTCAAAGCATTATGCAACTCCACTCCTTGAAAAGATGGATAAGTTAAGTGCTGAACAACAAAAAAGTATCTTTGAATTTCTTCCTCGTTTCTGCGATGAAGGTGACACATTTAATTTAGATGAAGTTCTCTCTCTAAGTAAAAAACTTGAAGAGCACAATGCTGGTGACATCTCAAAGGTTATTGCTAAAAAAATCAGAGCAAAAAAAATGAGCAGGAATTCTCTTGTTGATGATGCTTATACAATTCAAGGGCGCTACTACACACACTTCAATCGCTTTAACGTTAAATTAAACGGAAATGATAAGGATTCTATCATCAGGGTTTATTCAAAACCTGAAAAAGTGGGGAAAAAAGAATTTGTTAATTTCTATGAGGAAAGTAATCATGAGGGAGTCGATGTTTTAAATACAATGGAGCCTTTAAAACAAATTCCTTATGAAGATTTTCGTGCACAGGTTCAGCCAAATTTTGAGGAAGAGTATATTGATTTAGAAAGCTTAGTCTTTATGCCGGAGTCAATACTTAAGAAAGGGGGGGCGGAAAAAGTAATACTGCCAGTACGAGTGAAATCAATCGAAGAGGATATATATAAAGTTGTTATTGATGGTGATGAGAAACTAATACAATTAGATAAAAAGGATGTTTTTTATCATAACTACACTCTTCTAAAAGACTATGAATTCTTAAGAAGCTTCTATGAAAATGGAGGAGAAGGCGATTTAGTTTTTTACGTAAGTGATGATGATAAATTTTTAGAACATCAAGAGTTTATAACTCATACTGGCCATATGGTTGAAAAGCCTTATATCCGGATTAAGAAACTGCCATCGAAAAACGATGGCTTTATGAAAACGCCAGAACTATTTGAAGAGTTAGGTGTCTTAGTTGGGAATACGATTGAAGTATTTGTTACTCCTGAAAATAAAGTTTGGCATGGATATGCTCCGGGACCTGAGAATGTTCTTAATATGTATCTTACAGACGCATTGAAGCTAAATCAAGATAGGGCCATTGTCATTGTTGCTGAGAACGCACCATTTGGAACAATTTCTCACGAGCTTAAGCATGCAATTGATTATAATGGAGGGAATCGAGATAATTTTAATGATGAGTTATTGCATGCCTTAGGTGAGTATAGAGAAACGGAAGACATTATTTATTATGTGAATTTTTATAGTGAATATAGGGCTTATCAAACAGGTTATCTTGTAACTCTAGAGCGAATGGGACAGGAGAAAGCAAACTGGCATTTAAATCAGTTCCTAGAGTTTCATGGAAAGAAAATCAACTCAGCAATTGAAAGTATCAGTAATGGCGATCAAGTGTTAAAAGATAATCTTCTTGATCTCTTAAGAAGAAATTGCCTTGATGAAGAAGGATTTACCCTCGAGGGTATTTACAGCTTAGCTAATTAAAAAATAGCATCAAACCACTGTTTCTGTTCACGAGCATTACAATCTGAACGCCAAATATGACGAACCTCTAAGTAAGCCAGAAGTCCTTCACGTCCCATTTCACGGTTAAGTCCTGATTGCTTAAAGCCTCCAAATGGCATTCCTGGATTTAAAAGATGGTATTCATTTAACCAAACAGTCCCTGCTTCTAATTGACTGGCAACTTTTCGTGCTTTGTTTTCATCTTTTGCCCAGACAGCTCCAGCAAGTCCATAAATAGAATTATTCGCAAGCTCGATGGCCTCATCTTCTGTTTTAAATTTTGTAATTCCAACAACAGGTCCGAAGATCTCTTCATGCCAAATGGTATTGTCTGGTGTGATTTCAAAAGCAGTAGGTTTAATATAGTAACCCTTATCAAAGGCCCCTCCGACTTCACGCTCTCCACCATAAATGAGCTTGGCCCCTTCATTTTTAGACGTTTGGATATAATTCATAATGGTATTAAATTGTTTTTCATTGATAACAGGGCCCATGCCTGTTGTTGGATCTTCAGGAGTCCCAAGTTTTACTTCTGAAATTCTTTTGGTGAATTTTTCCATGAAGCTATCATAAATGCCTTCTTGAACCAGTAATCGTGTTCCTGAATCGCAGGCCTGACCTGAGTGATATAAAAAGGCGTATAAGGCGCCATCAACGGCCATATCAATATCAGCATCATTAAGCACGATATTAGCTGACTTCCCACCAAGCTCGAGCGAGAGGTTTTTAATATTCTCTCCAGCTTGAGTCATGATTGTTCTTCCTACTGAAGTAGAACCCGTGAACCCAATTTTATTTATTTTAGGATTTTTAACCAGTTGTTCACCAACAGCTGCACCACCCGTGATGATATTGATAACTCCTTTAGGAATTCCTACTTCTTGAATAATTTCAGCTAAAATACCAGCTGTAACAGGGGTTTCAAGTGCTGATTTTAAGACCGTGGTGCATCCAGTTGCCAGGACTGGTCCAATTTTCCATGCGGCCATAACTAAGGGAAAATTCCATGGAATTATTTGAGCACAAACTCCAACAGGGGCATATTCTCTAAAGTTTTCACTGAAGTTTTCACGACTGGCCTTTTCATCTTTTTCTGTAAATTGGAAAGCTCTCGTTACTTTACTCATGACTTTAAAATAAGATGAGGCGTTATGAATATCGGCCTTGGCCTTTCTTAGAGTTGAACCAGAATCTTTGATTTCAAGTTCAATTAATTCTCTTTTCCTCTCAATAATTTTCTCTGAGATGGCCAATAGGAAGTCTGCTCTTTTATTTTGGTCACATGCTCTCCATTCTTTAGAGTAAAAAGCATTTCTTGCGGCATCAACTGCTTTTTCAATATCCTTTTCACTAGGGATTTGTACATTGGCCACAACTTCACCAGTTGCAGAGTCAAGAGACTTATGAGTCGCTCCATTTTCTGAGTTTACAAATTCGCCATTAATAAATAATTTTATTTCTTTCATAATTGTCTCCTAACAGTTTTCTACACTGAGTGCTATTCCTTGACCTACACCTATACACATAGTGGCCAAGCCTGTTTTTAGTTTTTTATTTTTAGTCATTTGATGAGTCAGTGTTGTGAGGATTCTTGCACCAGAACAGCCTAAAGGGTGACCAAGGGAAATCGCACCTCCTAAATTATTAATCTTTGATTCATCAAGTTGCAGTTCTTTTATGCACGCCAAAGATTGAACGGCGAAAGCTTCATTGAGTTCAATAATATCAAATTCGTTCGCTTTCATTTTTAAGTTGGTACAAATTTTGCGAGTAGCATGAATGGGACCCAATCCCATGACGTTAGGATGAAGGCCCGCCACACTGGCCGACGTAATCCTTACTAGTGGAGTGAGGTTATGTTTTTTAATGAACTCTTCAGAGGCAATAAAAATGCAACTGGCTCCATCGTTAATAGAAGACGAATTCCCCGCAGTTACACTTCCACCTTCTCTAAAGGCCGGACGAAGCTTCGCAAGCTTCTCTAAAGAAGTGTCTCTCCGCGGTCCATCATCTTTATTAATTTTGATTTCTTCTTTTTTCTTTTTAACCAGAACTGGGACTATTTCACTATCAAAAGCTCCACTGTCTTGAGCTGCAATGGCCTTTTGGTGGGAATTGAAAGCAAACCTATCTTGCTCAACTCGTGTGATCTTATATTCTTTTTGAACTTCTTCTGCAGTTTCACCCATTCCATAAAGAGGGAATAGCTCTTTCATTTTAGGGTTAGGAAAACGCCAACCAATAGAAGTATCCCACATCTGTTGATTGCGAGCATAGGCCGTATCTGGCTTACTCATGACATAGGGGGCGCGACTCATACTTTCTGCTCCGCCTACTAAAATACACTCAGCCATTCCTGCTTGAATTTTCGCAAAGCCAAATTGAACAGCATCAAGTGATGAACCACAAAGCCGATTCACTGTAGTGCCAGGGACTTCAAAGGGGAGTCCTGCTAGAACGCTGGCCATACGAGCAAGGTTTCTATTTTCTTCTCCTGCTCCGTTAGCATTACCTGCAATAACATCATCAATAAGTTTCATATCGAATTGATGATTGTCCTTAAAATCTTTAAATAAGAGGGCAAGCATATTATCAACTCGGACACTTGCCAGTGACCCTCCAAAGTTTCCAATAGGAGTTCTTTTAGCATATGTTATATAAACGTTTTTCATAAATCTCTCTAATTAAAATGTTGTTTTATTTTTATCGCTACTAAGCAGCAAAGGCGCAATTTCATAGCGTTTTCCTTGATATTTATTTTTTAATTCATTCAAAATACGAATAACAAACTTCTCTTTTCCTTTGGACCACTCAAAAGGGCCGAAAGGATAGTTCACCCCATACTTCATGGCCCTATCGATGTCTTCCTTGGTGGCAACTTTTTCTTCCAATGCGAAATAGGCTTCATTTACAATTTGCGCAAAAGTGCGAGCGTAGATAAGGCCAACGCCAGTTTCTTGGATAGGGCAAAGTTTAATATCAAGTTTCTCAAAATAAGAATCTAATTCTAGATTATCTTTTATGTTGATTTCAATAGTCCTTGTTTCTGTGAGGAAAAGAGCACTAAATGAAGCCTTTATTTTTGGTTCAGTATCAAAAAATTCATATGTATCGCAACAAGTAAGATCTGCTACGACTTGATTGGTTTTTAGAGTTTGGTAAAGATTAAGTTTTTCTTTTCTCTCCTGAGTTGTGAAATCAAAGATAATATCAAATGCTTCGGACTGATAATCAGTGTAGAGCATATGCTTAAATCCTGAAGCTTTAATATCTTTTACTAACGGAGTTTCATTATCATATAGGAATAAAATATTACTCATATCGATAGAATCCTCTTTTGGTTTTTTTTCCAAATCGATTACTTTCAACCATCAATTTTTGGAGTGCGTGTGGTGCAAATCTTTCAGCTTTAGAGTAAGCATTCCAAACGGATTGAGTCACACTATAATTGATATCAATACCAATTAAATCCATAAGCTCAAAAGGACCCATTTTAAATCCCGCGACCTCTTTCATCACTTTATCTATTTCCCTAAATCTTGGTTCTTCATCAACTTTTGCAATTCTTAGAGGTTCGCCATAAAAGTTTCGGGCCACACGGTTAACTATGAAACCTGGAGAATCTTTACACATGGCAGGTTTCTTTTCTCGAGAATTAAACCACTGGTAGAGTTCGTCTGCTGTTTTTTCATCACTCCATTTACTTTTAATAATCTCTACTAATTTCATAATAGTGGCTGGATTAAAAAAATGCAGGCCAATGAAATTCTTCTTTCTTGCTTCACTTAGATTTTCAGATAAAAGTTCAATGGGAAAACTACTTGTGTTTGATGCGATGATAGTAGATTCATCCATTTTTGAGTCAAGACTGTGGAAAAGATCTTTTTTTATTTCAAGGTTCTCAATGATGGCCTCAATAATTAAATCATAATTATTATCAATATGCTTTAATTCCCCGGTCTTTAATAGAAACTTGAATTCTTCAGTCTGTTCAAAAGTGAATTTCTCTTTTGATTGAAGCTTATCCCAAGAAGAGTGAATATTTGCTTTTGCTTTTTGTATTTGTTCAGTATTTGCGTCAACGAGGTGAGTCTCAACATTTTGCTGAGCAAACCATTGGCAGATGCCAGAACCCATTGTTCCAGCACCAATAATAAGCACCTTCTTTATATTCATAAATTACGCAGTCTTCTGCTCTTCTTCTTTATACTCAGGAAGAACTAGTCCCCAAGCTTCACATTTCTCTTCAATCTCTTTGACAAAGACTTTCCTGACTTCAGCGTTGGTTCTTCTTTTTAAGCCAAGCCTCATATAGATATCATTACTTAGACCTTTAGAGTTTCCAAAAACATTCATAACCCTTGGCCACCAAATATTAAGCCGTTCTTGTAAAAATTCCTTTTTCTCTGGATCTTCTGCCATGGCCTTAACTGTCTTATCACCATGTGCCAGGTGCATGGCCTCTTCTTTTACAATAGAGCCAATTGCATCTTTCCAAGGCTGAAAGCTTGAATGAAGAGTATCTTCTAATTGATGTCCTGCTGCTCTATCCATAAGAAAGTTAAACAGGCAAAAATCTTCCCAGTAATTAATAGGGTAGTAGAAAATATTCACTCGGTTATCATCTTTGGCCCTGGTGAACCCAATATTGGCCTTATCATCTTCAATTCTCCAATCAAATTCATGGGCAAGGCAATGCTCATGTGTCTCTTGTCCTAACTTGTCTAGGATTCTGTATATAGAGTGAGCATGTCTCATTTCATCTTTAACAATTTGAGAAACAAGAACTCTTTCATGAGCATTAGGGGCCTTTGCTATCCAGGGCATATATCCTAGAGCACCTGCATACTCGCTATCTCCTTGCATCCATAAAAGATTGAGAAGGTTCTTGCGATAAATCTCCGGAAGTTCTTCTTCTGCGGTAAAAGTTTTTCCATTTTCGATTTCTTTGAAAAGTTTTTCATCTTCTGCTGTGTACGCTCTTCCCATTACTATTCTCCTTTAAATTTTGGTTTTCTTTTTTCTAAAAATGCACTGACGCCTTCTCTGTAATCCTTAGAAAAACCAAGGAATCTTTGGGCATATGTTTCTCTTTGAATCACTTCATCGAAGCTATGATCCAGAGCAAATTTTAAATTCTTTTTGACCATTTTAACTGAAAGTGGAGCAAGTCCATTAATTTCAGTAGCAAGCTCTAGTGCTCTCTCTAAAAAGTTTTCATTGATTTCGTTAATAAGTCCATACTCAAGCATTTGCTCGCTTAAGAGAGGTTTGCCTAAAAGTGCGAAGTGTAATGCTCTTGAGTAGCCTAAGGCCTTGGTCAGAGTTGCACTCATTCCTGCATCTGGCGCAAGCCCAATTTGAGTAAAACCAGAAATAAACTTCACTCCAGGTTTTGAAATTTTAAGATCACAGGCCATCACAACTGATAGGCCTGCACCGGCGCAAACTCCATTTATGGCCGCTATGATTATTTTTTCTGATTTTGAAATGGCACTTATAAGTGGGTTCCATTCTGTTTTAAGAGTGTTTCCAATATCAACCGGTGAGCCATCTTTAGAGTTTACAGTGCGATCGTTAAGATCTTGCCCCGAACAAAAAGCTTTCCCTTCTGCTGTTAACACAATAGAGCGCACATCTGAGTTTTTATTAAGCTCTTTGATAGCATGAATGATTTCATGTTTGCCATCAAAGTTTAGGGCATTGTAAACATCAGGGCGATTAAGAGT
>CAYGUN010000057.1:0-11369 GCA_964353025.1 uncultured Bacteriovoracaceae bacterium | reverse complement strand
TTACTCAAGTTGAAAAACGTGCGGTGAAGGAATCAGCTGAACAAGCTGGTGCTCGCGAAGTTTATTTAATTGAAGAACCAATGGCAGCAGCAATTGGAGCAGGACTTCCGATTACAGACCCATCTGGAAATATGATTGTAGATATCGGCGGTGGAACAACAGAGGTTGCTGTTATTTCACTTGGTGGAATTGTTTTTTCTAAATCGGAAAGAGTAGCAGGAGACAAATTTGATGAGGCCATTGCTAACTATATTAAGAAAAAATATTCTCTTTTAATTGGGGAAAGGACAGCTGAGCAAATTAAAATTGCTATTGGAAATGCTTATCCATTTGATGATGAAATTAAAACATACGAAGTTAAAGGCCGTGACTTAATTGCTGGAGCACCTAAGACGATTGAAGTGACTTCAGATGAAATCAGGGAAGCACTTTCAGATCCTATTAACGAAGTTATTGAAGCAATAAAAATATCTCTTGAAAAAACACCTCCGGAATTAGCGGCAGATATTGTAGACAACGGTATTATTCTCGCTGGTGGTGGTGCTCTTCTACAAAACCTTGATGTACTTATAAAAGAAAAAACAGGTCTCCCTGTATCTTTGGCAGAAGATCCACTTACTTGTGTGGTAAGAGGGTGTGGAACTGCTTTAGAATCAATTTCTTTATTAAGGCAAGTGACAACACTATCTTAGAAGGTACATGAATACTGAGAGTAAAGTTTCTTTTTCTTCTCTATCTCAACGCGAGAAGATATCGAGGTTTACTAAACTACTTCAGACCCAAGCTCACTGTCTTGTTTGGGAAAAAGGTAAAGAGAGAAGATTTCAATTTGTTGTCTATTCTGTAGATAAAAAATCAGAACAAATTCTTTTAAAAAATATAGATAATTCAACAATTAACGAGGGAGAGTATTGTCTCTCCTTTTTTATTAATGGTGTTAGCTATTTTTCAAAATGCCTTGTAAAAAAACATGGCGTGTTAAGTATGTACTGCTTGGGAAATGAAGCCATTTTATACAAAACAGAAAAAAGAAGCTCCTTCAGATTATTAGCATACCCTACTTATAAAATTAGGGCCTTTGTAAAACTGGAAACAACTGAATTTGCTGAAAATAATATTATAGATTTTAAAACTAAACTATCAAGAACAGGACTTTTTAAAAATTTCTTAAAAGGTTTAGATAATGTAGTAGAAAAAAGAAGAGAGGATGGGTTCTATCATTTTCGAGTCCAAGATATTTCAGCAACTGGTATGGCCATTATAGTGGGTAGAACAGAAGGTGAGTTGTTTACTAAGGGCAATATTTTAAAATCTATCATTGTTGACTTTGAGGATGAAGAAATAATAATACCGGAAGGAGAAATTATTTATAAGGTAGATTCAATTCAATTAGATAGAAATAATATTTCCGTTTATAAGGTTGGGGTTAGATTTTTGTATATGGATTTACAAACAGACCAGTATCTAGTGAGAAAAATTAATAAAGTACTTTCGCGAATGGATGGAGGATTAGAGTTTGAAGATTTTATTAGTTAATCTCTTTCTTTTTCTTTTATTCTCTTGTTCAAGTCATCTTGTTGTTCCTCGCTCAAGTTTGAGCCTGGAGCAAGAAAATACCCTTTTTGACTATACTGACGTTTCTGGAAATTATTCTCTAGAGAGAGACGTTCGGCTTAAAAAGAATAAAGTTATCACGACAACAAAATTAAGTAGTGAGAAGTATACAAAAAATAAATTAGTGGAAAAAAGTCTTACTATTTCAGATTTGGGAACACTGGTGATAGGTAAAAGAAGAACTCCTGTTATGAGGCCTTATGCTTCTCAGTATAGTATCTGGTTTGATGGAAAAGAGTATTTTACCCAATTAAAACTTAACAAGAAAAAAAAGAGCTTGGATGTCATTTTAAAAAGTCCTGAAAAAAAATGGAATGGAAAAAGAAGTGTTAAATTTCCAAATGGGACTCATTTTTGTTTTTTCTCACAGATTCCAGAATGTATGAAGGCCACCCCTTTTTTCAAAAAGAGTATAGAGGAAAAAACAGGGCATTTAAAATTTTATATAGTTTGGGATTCGTTTCCTTATTATGAAGAACTTTATGGAAATTTAAGAGCAACACTCTTTACTGAAGCTGATTTTACTTATGATGGTGAAAATGAGGGTGATTATCGGTATAAATTAGTCGCAAAAGGACAGGTTATTTTTTACCAGTTTGATCGTGACCTAAAGTTTGATAAATTGTTATGGGTTGCACAAGGGTTAAGGGCCATAAAAAAATAAAAATGAGTATAAATTATTTAGGACAATCAATATTATGTGGAATTAGTGGGACTTCTTTACTTGAGGATGAGCGTAAATTTCTTCAAGAAGAAAATATTGGCGGAGTGATTTTATTTGCTCAAAATTATGAAGACCCAGCTCAGTTATCTGAATTGATAAATGAAATTCAAGCTTGTAGAGACGAATATCCTCTTTTTATCTCTGTTGATAATGAAGGCGGAAGAGTTTTTAGATTTAAAAAACAGTTTACAAATTTTCCTGCAATGGGAGCTTTGGCCAAATTGGATTCCCCCAAGCTTATTTTTGAAGTTCATGCAGTGTTTGCTAAAGAATTAAGCGCCTGTGGTGTAAATCTTAACTTTGCTCCTGTTTGTGATGTCTTAAGAAAAAATACGACGGCTGCCATTGGGGATAGGGCCTTTAGCGAAGATCCTGTAATGGTTGAAAAGTGTATCAGTGGCGCCATAAGAGGATTGCAAACAAACGGTGTTTTAGGGTGCGCTAAGCATTTTCCGGGTCACGGTAATACATCTAAGGATTCTCACTTTGATTTGCCTTATATTTCTCAAAGTATGGAAGAATTTCAAAAAATTGATTTTATTCCTTTTAAAAAAGCTTCACGTTCTCGAGTTGAATTCATTATGATGGCCCACCTTGTTTGTGATGCAATCGATCCAAACTTGCCTTGTACTCTTAGTACCAAGGCCTATGAGCTTCTAAGAAGTGAGCTTAAGTATAAAGGAATTATCATTACAGATGATATGTATATGGATGCAGTTAGAAAAAAATGGGGCATAGAAAAAGCTTCATTAATGGCCTATCAAGCAGGTGCTGATATTTTATGTCACAGACATTTAGAAGATGCGCAAAAGGCCTTGGAAGAGTTAAAAAATAATTATAAGACAAAAAAGATTTCAAAAGAAAGAGTAGAAGACTCTTTTGATAGGATTATCAATATTAAAAAAGCATATTTGTCTGACTATAAGCCAGTTTATATTCCAGAAATAACAGAAAAATTCCAAAGTGCTTCTGGCAAAGAACTTTTGCATTCCATACAAGAAAAGTTAGCTAAATAACAGACTAGCTCCCCTTGGTCGCACTAGGTCAATATTTCCTCAATTCCTCTCTTCAGGCTTAAGCCCCCAAAATTTGGTAATCTATAAGTAAAAAGGATGCTGGAGAGAGTATGAATATTAGTTTAATTCAGGCCAGTCCAATTTTATTTTGGTCTTCTATCATTTTGGTGGGGATTGCTATTTTTATTATAGCAAGAACCATCTTTGAAGATGAAGATGCGTATAAAGCATCTGAACAGTTAGAAGAAGGCAAAGATAAAAAGGATGCAAGTAAAGAAACTTTCATTATTAAATATGCGAGGCCATTTTCTAAGCGTTATTTCGTTCCCATTGTAAATGGGATGAAAAACAAAAAGAAAATGAAAGATAAGTATAAGAGGAAACTCGCAACAGCTGGCTTAAGTAGTGAGTTTACTCCAGAAGAATTTTTTGCTTTTAAATTATCTCTCATTATTGGCTTTCCTATTGTTTTTCTCGCTCTAAACAAATTTTTAGAAATGGGATATCCCGAAAGCTATGCACCTGTTATTGGAGTACTTGGTTTTTTCTATCCTGATATTTGGATTGGTGGTCAAATTGAAACAAGAAAGAAAAATATAACCAGAAATATGCCGTTCATCGTAGATATGCTTGCTCTCTCTGTTGAAGCAGGACTTGATTTTGTTGCAGCGATGTCAAAGGTAATAGAGAAAGCTCCTCCATCAGCTTTGGCAGAAGAATTTGAAATTATGATCAAGGAAATTAAGGTGGGAGCATCCAGAGCAGAAGCACTACGGGGTCTTGCCTGGAGAGTCGATGTCCTACAAGTTTCTTCTTTCACGGCCACTCTTATTGCAGCCGATTCAGTGGGAGCATCTATTGGCCCAATTTTAAAGTCATTATCCAATGATATGAGAGTTAAAAGAAGTTCAGAAGTTGAGAAAGAGGGTTCTAAAGCTTCAACAAAAATATTATTTCCAATGATGGCCTTTATTTTGCCTGCTGTTGGTTTGGTTATTGGAGCACCTGTAATTATTATGTTTTTAACAGGAAACAAATAATGATGAAAGTTATTGATAAAAAAAATAACTTAGAAATAGCAACTCAAGTGAAAGTAGCAAAAAGCTTCTATGAACGTTTAATGGGGTTAATGTTTAAAAAAGAAATGAATGGCTATGATGGAATTCTTTTCTATGATTGCAAGGCCATTCATACTCATTTTATGAAGTTTGATATGGATGCCATTTTTTTAGATAAAGAAAATAAAGTAGTGAAAGTGATTCGTAAGATGAAGCCGTGGCGCTTTAGCAGCATTTACTTTAAAGCAGATAAGGTTTTGGAACTCAGTGGTGGTAAAACTCCTGATGGAATTAAGGAAGGAGACGAGCTGGAGGTTCTAAATGTTTAAGCTTGTCGCTGTCGGTGGTAAAATTCGAGGCCAAGAAATTATTCTTAAAGATGGTGAAAATATTATAGGCAGAAGCCCCTCTTCAGATCATCCTTTGCAGTTGCAAGGTATTTCAAAAAAACATGTTTGTGTGACTGTTTCGGGCGAAAAAGTTTATGTTGAGGATCTTGGTAGCTCTAATGGAACATTTGTTAATGGTAAGTTAATAAAAAGGCAATCTGTTGAAAAAAGTGACAAGATTGCGATCCCCAATGCCATATTTCAAGTTGTTTATGTAAAAGAGAAAAAGGTTGCTGCTACAAAAGATGCAGAGGGTGAAGCCGTTGATATTGATATGAATAGAAAGGAAGCGGTTCCTAATCATATTCCAGGCAAAATTCGTTACTATTTTAAACATAAAATTATGCCCATTCTGTATAGTTTCAATGAGCAATACGAATGGTCTCAACTATTGGCGATTTTAACTGGTCTTTTTATTGTTATTAATATCGCTCTTACTATTTTTCCCGTTCTAAGAACAGGAAAAAATATTCTTGTTTACGAAATTGCACTTCGTGGGATGCATTACGCGGATGAAGTGGCGAGAATCAATAATGTTGCTCTTCAACGTCGTGATTTAGACCAAATTAATACATCGTTTTTAGATAAAGAAGATGGAGTCTTATCTTATGAACTATTTGATTTAGAAGGTAGGATTGTTAGACCAGTGAATCTTTTAAACTCATATACTAATGACACTTTATCCATTGAAACTAGAGACTGGATTCAAAAAAATGAAAAACCACTAGTGAAACTTCTTAGTAAAGGAAGAATTGGTATTGGCGGACCGATCAAGGCCTACGATATGAGAAGTGGTAGAGAGGAAGTTGTGGGTGGGATTTCGATTCGCTTTTCTCCTAAGTCACTAGCAGCAGAAGCGGCGAATAGTTCACAAGCTTATTTTGAGGCCTTAAGTACATCAGCGCTTGTTGCCCTCATCTTTTTTGCTATGATTTATTATTTAACCACTAAACATATCGATACAATGTATCTTCAAATTGAAGAGTCTTTAAGAGGTAAGAGAAAAGAATTAGAAACAAATATGATGATGAAGGAATCAAGGCCTTTAAGAAGTTCTATTAATTCAATTTTGCAACGTCTTAGAGAATTGCAAAATACAGACGAGGCCTCTTTTGAGGATATGGAAGATGAAGCTCCTTATTTAAGAAAGCTAGAAGATTTCTTAGTTGGGGCCCAGGGTCCTGTTATGATTTTAAATTCGGAAAAAAATATAACGAGATTAAACACAGAATGTGAAGATCTGATTGGTATAAGAGAAAATGCATCATCCGGAATGAGTTTACTTGATACGGCCAGGGATCAGGGGTTTGCGGCGACTGTTATCGATCTGTGTGATCAATCTGCTAATAATGAAGGTTGTAATCAAAAAGAGACATATGAAATTGGTGGAACTGAAATGTCGATTAATGCAGTAGCACTTGTGGGAAAGGATGGCTTTGCAAAAGGGTTCTATATAACATTTGTGAAAGATGACTAATGAGTAATGCGAACGTAAAACTTTTAAAACATTTTGAAGCTCCAAAAGAGTATGGAGTTTATTATCGTTTATTATGCCTCACGGGAGATAACAAAGGTGTTGCCTATTTTTTGCAAGGAAGTAGGGTTATTCTTGGTCGTTCTGATAAGGCAGATATTGTTTTAAAAGATTTAAAATCTTCAAGAGAGCATGCTGAACTTGCTCATGTAGGTGAAGATTATATTGTGACAGACCTCGGGTCTCAAAATGGAATTATTGTTAATGACCTAAAAATTAAACAGCATAAACTAAAAGATGGTGACAAACTCATTATTGGATCAACTGTTTTTAAGTTTGGGAAAGTCATAGTCAAAGAAGATAAGAAAGAGAGTAAGGTTGAAGAGCTTAAAAACAAACTTGAAAAAGTGAAAAGAGGCGATGAAGAAGAAAAAGCTTCAGCCAAACCAGGGGAAGAGGGGCCCAAGAAAATTAAACCTATTCATATGATAATTGGTGTTGCTGTACTCGTTGTTTTAATGATGGATGGGGGAGATGATAAGGGCAAAAAAAAGGAAAAACAAGAGAAGGGCTCATATAAGCTTAATGAAATAAGTAGTGAGTTTGAAACGGCTCTTCAAAAAAGAAGATACAATCAAGATAGAGAGCTTAAGGATAAGTTAAATAATATTTTTCAAAAAGGCTTGAGAGAGTACCGTGAGGAGAATTATTTTAGAGCAATGAAAGAGTTTAACCTAGCACTTGTTTTAAGTCCAAATGATGGTCAGGCCCAATTCTATTTGCAAAAAACTAAAGATGCACTAGATAAAAAAATTACAAACTACAAAATGAAGTCAAAAAGAGATGAGGACTCTTTGCATTATCAAAGTGCTATTGTTTCTTATTGTGCCATTATACGACTACTTCATAACTATCCAGAAGATGAAAGGTATAAAGAAGCAGAGTTAAGCATCAGGGAATTAGAAAAGAAACTAGATATGGAGGAAAATGAAGTTAGCTGCCTACAAAAATAATCAGCTTATTTCAAGCTATGAAACTCCTGAGTTGTCTAGTGATGATAGCTTTGAAGTTTTTATTGGACGATCAGAAGATTGTCATTTGCAGATTGATGACCCTCAAGTTTCGCGTGAACACGCTATTATTCTTTTTGAGAACAATAGATGGACAGTAAGTAGATTAACCGATATCGGGACAGTCATTATTAATGGTGAGTCTGTTCATGAAAGACAGCTTGCAGAAGGGGAGAGTTTACATTTTGGTCCTTTTGTTGTTGAAGTAACGGGGCTTCAAAGCAAGTCAGAGTCAATACCGGATAAGCCTGTTCCAGAAATTTCTGAACCTGTTGAGACAGTAGAAGAACCAATTGAAGAAGAAGCGACAGTAATAGAGGAGTCAACTGAGAGCAGCGAAGAAGTTGAAGCATCAGGTGAAGCCGATGAGTTCGCAGAGGAAGGAGCCGAAGAGCCTGTAGCTGCAGAGGAGTCCTTAGAAGGTGATTTTACAGATGGTGCAGAAGGTGGAGCAGATGGATTTGGTGATGGTTTTGCTGAGAATACAGAAAGTGAAGTTGAATTTGGCGATCCTATAGATGCTGAAGGTGGCGCGCTACCTGAAGAGGGAGGTTTTGAAGATGCTGGCGATGGTGATAGCACAATTGTATTTAGTAATTTTGCTTCTTATGAGTTAGAAATATTTGGTGAACATGCACCGTATGATAGATTTATAATCGAAGACAATGAAGTCCTTATTGGACGAAGCCAAGAAAAATGTCAGATTGCTCTGGATGACCATGAAGTTTCAACCATTCATGCAAAATTAAAAAAGACTAAAATTAATCTTCTACTGGAAGATCAAAATTCGACTAACGGGACTATTTTAAATGGGGCCAGGATAAATCAGTCAGAATTAAATAATGGTGATGAATTTATTATTGGGAGCACAGCTTTTACTGTAAGAGTTCGCTCTGAAATGCTGGATGAGGAAGAAGAAATTCTTATGCCAGTAGAAGAAAATCAACAGATAGAAGTTGAAGCATCCACTGCTTCAGAGGCAAGTTTTGATGCTGAAGAAGGAGAGGGTGGTTTTCAGGTAGCTGAAGGTGGAGATTTTGGTGTGGATTCAGCTCTTGTAGAGCAATCCATATTTAAAAATCCAGAGAAAAGAAAGAAGCTTATTTATGGAACGGTTGTTGTATTGCTTGCTTGGGTTCTTTTGGATGATGGAGAAAAACCTAAAACAGCAGCTAAGGGTAAAGAAAGTGAAGCCAAAGAGGCAGCGACCAAAACTGGAGCTGCTAAGCCTCAAGAACAAGTGAGAATCCTAAGCCCAGAAGAAAAAGAATATGTGGCGTCTCACTATAGACTAGGTAAGGCCTATGCTCTTAAAGGCGATTATGCCAGGGCCCTAGAAGAATTAGAGCTTGTGCGTGAGGTTGATCCAACTTATGAGAGTACAGAGTCTTTATATCTTCAATCAAAAGAAGGATTAGCTGAACTTGAAAGGCTTGAAAAAGAGAGAAAAGAGCAAGAAAGGCGAGCAAAGATAAAAGCAGAAGTGAAAAAACTTATTGCTGATGCACGTGAAGCCTTTAAGGAAGATAAGTTATCATTGGTTGATACGAAAATAGGTCAAATTCTAGAGCGAGATCCTGAGAATGTTGAAGTTCAGGAACTTAAGATGGAAGTAGAAGCGGTTAAAGAAGAAAGGCAAAGGAAAAAATTAGCAGAAGAAGAAAAGAAGAAAAGAAGAGAAGATATGGTGGCGTTACTCTCACCGGGTAAGAATTTTTACCTTAAAGAAGAATGGTTTAAGGCCATTATTAAGTTACAGCAATTTTTAGATAAAAAATCAATGGATGAAGATTTAATCAAAGATGCGACTAGGATGTTAAATGAATCCAAGGATAAATTAAACTCGGTTGTTGAACCGTTACTTGGCAAGGCCCGTGCTTTAAAAGAAGGACAGGATCTAAAAGGTGCCTATGAAGCCTATAATGAAGTGTTATCAGTTGATCCAAGTAATGAAGAATCATTAAATGAGATGGCTTCAATTAGAGGTGATTTAGAAGATAGGGCCAAGAAAATTTATAGAGAGGCCTTGATTTCTGAGTCACTAAGCTTATTTAATGAGGCCAAAGAAAAATTTCAGGAAGTGCAGCAAGTTTCGCCTTCTGATAGCGCTTATTATGAAAAAGCTACAATGAAACTTAAGGAGTACATAGATTAATGATTCAACTTAAAAAATGTACCGCACAAACTCATCAAGGCCCTTATCTGCAAATTAATGAAGATTGCTATGATTTTGATCTGAATAAAAATATTTTTATGGTCCTGGACGGTTTTGGGGGAAGTGGTGTCGGGGATAAGTGCGTTAGTGAAGTTAAAGAGAATATGAAAAACTTTTATGGCCGAGTTAGTGCTGATCCTGATTCAACTCTACCTTTTTTCTTTAGTTCTAAGTATATTCTTGAAAGTAACGCCCTTATTAATGCTCTTCTTTATACCCATAAAAATGTTTATAAAGCTAATATGAGTAAAGAAGTCAACCAAAGGGCCGGCACGGCAGGCTTGTTTGTTGTCTTCTCAGAAGAGCTTGTTTGTTTGTCATCGATAGGAAATGTCATGGCCTATATTTTAAGAAATGGCCGTATTAAACCTCTTTTTATTCCAGATAATTTAGAACTTGTTAGCAGTGATGATGAATATGAGAAATTTCTAAAAACGTCTCCGCTTAGTGGTATAGGGCTTTTTCAAGAATTACATTTCCAAATGAAAGAGATTAAAGTCAAAGAAGGGGATTCCATTATTATTATGAGTGACGGTATTTATTCAAGAGTTGAAGAATCTGAAATTGCTTATTCAGTAACAACCAAGAAAGAATCTAAAGAAAAAATTAATACCTTATTCAATTTGTCCAACACTCGTGGGAATTTTGATAACCAAACCATGATGATATTAGACTTTTAAACTAAAATATTATGTTTTACCTTTTCTTATTATAAACTATAATAAGGTATGTTATTGATTTCTTGGAGTTAAGTCATGAATCATAAAGTTTTATTGGCCGATGACAGTTTGACTATTCAAAAAGTTATTAAGATTACGCTCGCCAATGAGCCCTATGATCTAATTGAGTGCGAGGACACAGACCAGTTAATGTCAAAGCTTTCGTCTGAGAGTCCGAATATGGTCTTTTTAGATTTTAATCTTTCTGAAGAAAAATCTGGTTATGAAGTTTGTAGTGAAATAACTTTAAAACGTCCTGGTATTAAAGTTCTTATGCTTTTTGGCACTTTTGATAATATAGATGATAGTGCACTAAAAGAATGTGGTGCTGCTGATAAAATTATAAAGCCTTTTGATAGCAATAAATTCATTACTATTTGCCGTTCATTAGTTGATGAGATGGGTGAAGTTCAAGAGCAGCCAATTCCTCAAGAGATGAAAATTCCAAGGGAAGAGAAACTTGAGCCTGCAGCAGTTCCAACGGAAGATGATCTAGATGGGCCTAATTTACCAGAAACAGATGATGATGATAATTGGACTGTTGATTCCCCTGATATCGAAGACCAATCTCCTGATGAAGATGAGATTACATCTGAATTTGAAGAGATAAACACTGCTAAGAATGCATTGGAAGCTAGTGTTGGAGATTGGGGAGCTGAAGTTCCTGGACCTATTGGTCATGAGACTCAAGGTGGAGCAGGAAATCTTCCTCCTGTGATAGGTTCAAATAATAAGCAAAAAAATGATGGAGAACCTCAAATTGCGCCATCAGATGATGATTTAGAATATCCAGATATGGCCTCTGGTCCTTCTTCAAAACTAGTATCACTAGATGAATTAGCTCCAACGGAAGAAATTGAAGAAGATGCGCCAGTTAATATTCAATTAGAATCAGAGGGGACAGACACGGATGAAGGTGTCAGAAATATTGAAGATCAAATCAGTGATGAAACAGGGGATGATCTTTGGGCCGCTGACGAATTTGATGAAGCAAGTGAGCCAACTGTGATTAATACAGAGTCTGAAGATGATGTTTTATATGAAGATGAAATGAATTTGGACGACTACAATGAACCAGACAGTGATGATC
>CAYGUN010000056.1:1673-11519 GCA_964353025.1 uncultured Bacteriovoracaceae bacterium | reverse complement strand
TCCAGGAAAGGCGATTCAAGCTGTGGCCCTGTGTCGAGGTGTCAAACTTGAGCCATGACTCCATCGTAACGGGAACTAATACGAGATAAATCCCTTATATCGATTACACCGAACTCTGCCTCAGGACAATTCTTCTTTGCTAACTTTATCATTTCAGGAGCTAAGTCTGATCCAAATATTTTCAAATCTTCACGTTGATTTAACAAATATCGAGTTATGTTACCTGGGCCGCAGCCAAGTTCTAAAATAGTTGCAGATCTTTTTAGTTTTTCACAGAATAGATTTAAAGATATTGAGTACGCACTAACATCCATATACTTTTCTTGATATATTTCTGCTGACTTATCAAACATATCAACTGCATTAGTTA
This sequence comes from uncultured Bacteriovoracaceae bacterium, assembly GCA_964353025.1. Classification (GTDB taxonomy): domain Bacteria; phylum Bdellovibrionota; class Bacteriovoracia; order Bacteriovoracales; family Bacteriovoracaceae; genus CALFYV01. The sequence goes on along the minus strand of CAYGUN010000056.1, from coordinate 11,149 downwards.
GTTTCTTCATTCAATTATATTATCACTAGAGATCATCAGAAGTCATTAGAGATAACAGGAGATCGATAGTAGTGGAGGTGGTGAGTGCCCTGTAATTCACTTAAATTGTTGATTAAATTTTAAAAAGTACTGCAGATGATTACTGATTTAAAGAAATCAGGCTTATTTTTCTATACAGCCACATTTCAAAAACATCTTGCAACTCATACTTTCACAAGTACTACTCTTGTATCAAAGAGCATTTTGGAATGAAGATTAAAACTATTTTCGATTAATCGCAATATCTTCAGTCTGAGAAAGTATATCTTTTATTACAACTTTAATTTTCTTAAATTCAGCCTCTGTCTCATTATATAACAGGCTTACGAAATTATTATTATAAGTGTCCTCAAGGGCATTCATCACTTCATCAAATTTATAAAAAAGATTTGCTTGATGAAGCGTGTTGACACTCCAAGAATCAACAAATTCATGATTACTCAAATCATCTGCGATTGTCTTATTAAGCAGCTCTTTATATTCACTTGATTTTATAAAGACCTTTATTTCATCGACTTGAAAAAGTTTATAGAGATCATAAAAATGCCTTATCTTTTTTGTAAGCTCTAAATAATTACTTGAATTATCAATACTTAACCTTGATACACTTAGTAGTTTTTCAACAAAAGTTCTTTTGATATCGAGCACATTAATATCAAAGCTTTGAAGCTCAAACTCTTCTATCAAAGACAGATCAAAGTTTTTTAGATATTCAGCAATATAACAAGAAATTTTGCATACTCGAATTGGTGAAGGATAAGTGAAAGCATTTAATTCCAAAATTAAAGTTTCGCTACTATGACCAAAGTCATACTTCTTCAAAGTTCTAGGATAACGATATCCCGTCTTTCTAAATTTTGATCCCTTAGAATCTTTAAAAGAAGTATCTTTGGTAAAGTTTTTATCTATGATCGATTTTTCAATATCCTTCAACTTGGTCTTTACTTGATTTCCTGTCAGCTTATCAATTCCAAGAATAACAAGATCGATATCTTCTGAGAAACGATGAACAATATTATAAGCTTTTGATAGTGATGTGCCTCCCTTGAAAATAACTTCTTTTTTGAAATCACAAAGGGATAATTTTCTCAAAATATAAGTGACCCAATAATCTTTTTCAATAAATTCAGATCTTATTTTTAAATACTGGGCGGTTGCTTGTATCGCTTCTGCAAACTCTGTTGGTTTTTCGTGTAAATTCATACTAAGTTCCATTTGTTTTTATAAGGCATATTTTGACCAAACAAACCAACCTTAAACGTTGATAAAGGATTGAGCTTTTCTTTCAATTCCTGAGTATCCTTAAATCCAGTTTCCTCTAAGAGTTCACCAAGCACCGCCATTACATATGGTCTATAAAATGTGGCTAATTTACTTATTTCTTTTTTTTCTTTTTCTGAAAATTTTTTGATTATCTCTTTTAAAATCATCAGTACATTTTGAGGATTCGTATCAGGAATTTTTTTAAAGTCCCTAATCGCATCCAAAACCTGCAGAAGCCCTATGTTTTTTTTACTAATCGGTGCTTTTGACTTCTCAAATTTTACTCTTAAATCTCCATAGCTAGTTTTTCTATTCCACATATCTCCTACAATCGTAATAACACTAGGAATCTGTGTGGTTAGTCCCATATTGTTGTAGGCAGCAACACCGGATACATAACCATTCTCTGATTTATCTAAGATGGCCTTAATGATAGCTCCTTCGCTCGGTTTTAAAATTCCAAATTTCGTTTTCTTAGGTATAAAGTATTTTCCCTTTCCAAGCTTCGCAAGGACTCCTTCTTTATTAAGTCGACTCAGGGCCAGTGCCACCACCTGCTTGTTTTCGATTTCAGGAAAACTTTCAAGGGTTATAACCTCTTCCTTAAGACTATTTTGAATCTTTTCCAATACCGTTTTTGTAATACTCACATCTACTTCCTTATTAGCTATTATATCGGATAATGATATGTTTTTCAATAGAAAAACATATCAAAAAAAGCATTAAATTCATATAATTTCAAATAGTTAATATCTAATCGCGTAAACTACCAAATAACAAAGCAAGAAGCTAGCTAGCAGTCCTTCTCTTTAGCAAATGACCACATCTTTCCTTGAAGTTTAGCCTAGTTCTCTATCGTGACGCTCTCAACTCGCCGATTGCAGCCTTCCGCTAGAGTCGTTTTACACTCTAGAGGTCGTTTATATACGTCTCATATCCATGAAATTCACCGATGGGCCCCGACGCTCGCCAGCTATTACTCTGAGAATGAGTAAGCTTTATCTTTACGGTCTGCGGCTTAGATTTAGTATGTTAATTAATGAATGCCAAATAACTCGTTACTTTTATAGGAAAATGAATCTTCCTATGGCGAAGCTTTGTCTCACGAGTATTGGAATTTCACTTTCTTTAGATAATCTGCAAATAGAGTACCGTTTTTCTAGAATTACCAGTTCCACAATTTATGCTACTTTTTGACGAGCTTCCCAGAGATCGTATTCTGCTTGTATCCTCACCCACATTTCAGCAGTCGTTCCAAGTTTTTTTTCTAAGACAATCGCAAATGAAGGCGAAATTCCCCTTTTGCCATTCACAATTTCATTAATCTTTCGGGGTGAGCATTCACATAGATTGGCAAGAGACGTTTGATTAAGCCCCATTTCATTCATATAAACTTCTGCTAGGACTTGTCCTGGATGCATGGGAAGTGGATTTTCAATCATAACTAACCTCTGTGATAATTCTCAATTTTAACCTCAGAAAACTCACCATTTTTATATTTAAAAGTGATGCACCAAGGTAGTTTAATAGTAAGACTCCAATACTCTTTTCTATCTCCTTTCAATTTATGAAGGCGAATACTGGGCGGCTCTCCCTTAATCTTTAAGTCATCTAATGTGCTTGTTGAGTGCATTATTGTTAGTAAGGCCTTGGCCCTAAGCCACAACTCCCTTGGAAGAGTCTTGGACTTATTAGTTGTCCAAATATCCTTGGCTATCTTGCCCTCTAAACTAACAATCACTCTTTCTCCCTAAGCACTATTCCACTATACCACTATCTGTAGCAATGTCAATAAGAGAAGATGAATCCATAGTGATTTCAATATTTTGCGATGGTGGAGGCGGTGAGATCCTCTTAACTATTTAATATCATTGATGTAAAGTTAAAGAATATTACAAAATACTACTGCTAAGTAGTTATTGACATATTTACACAATGTGGTAATATGTAATCCATGATTAAGTCTATCAATGGAAAGATAACCAAAGATACAGTTGAAAAAGGTTCTTCAAAGAAATTTCCACCTAGGCTTAATAAAAGAGCTACTTTCCTACTCATGGCCCTAAGTGATGTGACTGGAATTAATGATTTAAAGAAAATCTGTGAACCGCCATCACTTAAACTACATAAACTTAAAGGGAGTATGAAAGAATTTTGGTCCATCACCATTGAAAAGCCTTGGTGTATTATTTTCAAGTATAAAAATGGTGAGTTTATAGATGTAGAAATTGGAGATTATCATGATTGAACTAAAACACAGACATTCAGCCGGAGAATTTCTTAAGACAATGATCCTTGAAGAGCGTGGCCTTACTCAAAAATGGTTAGCACAAGAAATTGGATGTGCTGAAAGAAAGGTTTCAGAAATCTGCAATAATAAAAGAGGTATCTCTGCAACTTTTGCCCTAGATCTAGAAAAAGTGTTCGGTATCAGTGCTGAGTTTTGGGTTACTATGCAAGCAAAGTGGGAGCTTAATCAAGCTAGAAAGCAAGCAGCCTAAAATAGAATAAAAAGATATTTGGCATGATAATGCGCGCCGAGGTGGTGGAGGTGTTGCAGCGGTTTTAACTTCTTAAAATCATTGAGGCAAATTTCAGGATTATTACAAAACATTACAACTTGTGTTAACTTATTAGTTATGTTATACTTTTAGTTAACAAGAGAGGTTTTTTGTTTCAAGTCCTTATTAGCTCAAAATGTTCAAAAGAAATAAAAAGCTTTAAGAAAGATGGTTTACTTAGACACAATGACTTACAGGTGATTAAAGCTTGGATACAAGAAGTTAAGCTATTTGGACCTGATTATATCAAAAAAAGTGAGTACTGGAATGACCATGCACTCAGAGGAAAGAGAGCTGGAGAGCGTTCAAGCTCATTCAGTGAATGTGGTCGAATTATATATAAAGTAAGTAAAAACAAAATCACGATTAGAGTCCTTAAAATCACTCCTAATCATGATTACAAATAAGAGGTATTAATGAGCGGTTTAAATGCACTGGAATTTATTGATAATCTTCTCGATGAAGAAGTCACAACTGGCAGCCTCATTAGAGCTCGTAGACTCTCCTTAGGATTAACCCAGCAAGATATTGCTGATTTAACAGGAATGAAAACAACTTTTATCTCGAGTGTTGAAAATGACCGCCGTTCTCTTGGAGTTCATAGTGCCCTCAAGCTTGCTGTTGCTATAGGTCTTCACCCATCTACTATTCTTTTCCCTAATGGAGTAGAAATGGATAGTGAGCTTAAGGCCATTGAGAAAAAAAGGAAACTAATTACAAAAAAAGCTTCTTAAATAGAATAAATATCTACTCGTATTGAGGTTTATACCAAAATTCAAAAGTGTAACCTATGATCCTAGACTAGACCGACGTATTTAAGTCTTTGTTTTTGTTAAGGTAAAAATCAAAGTAACTACAGATTACTACAAAGCACTAAAAAATCGGCGTAAATTTCCCCGTACTTTTTTGATACTCAAGGTACTGTTTACCAAAAAACTCTATTAGCATTTCTTCTTCAAAACTTGATTTATAAATAAGATGAAATAGAAGAAGTATTGATAGAACAGCAGCTTTTAATGATAAAAAAATTAGAGACCAACCAAAGCATGTAATGATCAACGCTGTATAAACTGGATGTCGAGCAAATCGATATGCCCCATTCGTTACAAGTTCACCTTTTTGATTTGGAATAGGGCTTGGAGTTGTTGCTTTTCCTAGACAATATAGTGAATAAGCAAAAAATAAACCACCAGAAAGTACAAGAGCTGCACCAAAATAAAAAAAGTCGCCGCTACTTAGAGCTTCGCCAAAAACAAATGGTGATATTAAAATTGCTAATAAGAAAATGCCCTGTACTGAAACAAGGACCAATGCCTTTTTCTCTCTATTCATAAATAAATAGTAACAAAAAATCATAGGAAGTCACCTGAGGTCATGTGAAGTCATTCTAAATCGTGGTGGTGGAGGTGGTGAGAGCCTCATAACTTGTTAATTTTGTTGAATGATTTTTGAAAATAACTACAAGTTACTACATTGATTTTTGAATGTGCCTTAAATGAGAATTTTAGTTAATAAAATCACTTACAACTTGAAGAAAAGTCACTCACGAGCAAGTCTGGTATCACATCAAGCTCACTGCCATCCCAGACCTCATCACGAACTTCAAGATATTTCTTAGACCATTCATTCAAGGGAGTTTCAGAGTCCCCTCTTTTCACTTTTGAGAAATCAGAAGACTTAAGTATATAAATCATATAGTCCCCATCAGATCGAGTCTCTACAAATATTGAATCCCAAAAATAACCCTTATCTTTCATATGGGCCAAAGCGAGATCTTTGTTTTCAACGGTGTACTTAATTAATTCTTCGACCTTTGTCTTAGCGCCTGCTTTTAATTTTACGCTTCCTAGATATGTGTCCATTATTTTCCTTACAGTTTTGTAAAAACTAAGAATCAGAGGTATTGCTTTCAACAGAGTAAGTAATACTCAAGCCACTTTCTTACTTTCAGGCCCAGATATAGACTCACACCAATTCAAAAAGTCCGAAAACTCTTCCCCTTCCCTACGTCTATAATCTGACACTACATAGAATCGACTCTTTGCTCTCGTTACGGCCACATTGATTCGGCGATAGTCATTTAGGAACCCAGCGGGATCACTCAAATTATCTGAAACACTGAAGATAACAAATTCTTTCTCTCTGCCCTGATAGCGATCTACTGTATCAGCTATGATTTGATTACTTACATCGACTCCAAGTTGTTCTTGTATTGCTTTATTAATACTTGCAGCATGAATTCGGTGCGGTGAAATAATCCCAATATCTTCCCAATTTAAATTTCCAAGCTTTTTTGCTTCTTTTGCATATTCAACTACTCTGCTGGCAATACTTTCAGAACCACGGCTATGGTTATGGTTATGGTAGTTAATGATACTCTCACCAAATGAAGTAGAGCTTGAACTAGAAAAAATATCTCTTTTAGCATTACTTTCGTGTGCCTTAAGCTTTCCTTCATAATAGTTTTGAGACGACCAGTCTTGAATAGTTTCATTCATGCGGTATTGTGTATCAAGCATAGGTAGCTGGGATTGTTCATTCTTGTAAAAGCTAAAACAATCAGGTTCGCATTTATTATAACTGTTTACCTGCATTATTGGTGGCAGTTGATGCTGATCTCCTATCATGACAATATTCGAACATGAATGCTTGATTCCAGCTAAAAAATAAGATGGAATCTGGCTCGCTTCATCGAGGATTATAATATCCACTTCAGGACGCCTATTTGATGAAAGAAACTTATGAGTAGTCGCACCAAAAACTTTAAACTCACTTAATTTAGAAAATTGTTCCACAAATTCAACTGTCTCAAATGAATCCACCTTAACCTTAGTTCCAACCCTATAAACACCATCCTGGATAGTTCTTGATATCCTGGCTAATGCATTATCAACTGCTTTATTGGTGAAGCTTAAAATACCAACTCTTAAATTATTTGCGACAGCGATTTCAGCGAGGCGTGATAATACTTCTGTCTTACCTGTCCCTGGGGGGCCTTGAATAACTCCTGAAAATTTGTTACTTAAAATTGTTTCAATTGAATTTTCTTGACCGCTATTTAAACCTTTCATCAATTCAGCTTCAATCTTTAAATTGATATCAGCTTTTTTTCTTACTCCTATATTCTCTCTGAGCTTCTTAAGTAGCATCCAGTCAAATACAGGGTTATAGTCCATTACCATGAAATACTCTAGATTAGGCCCAAGAACGAGGTTCGCCATACTATCGAGTTTAAAACGGACCACTCCAACATCAGAAAAAATCACATTTTTAATAGTGAAGGATTTAATATCAACCGGCTCAAGTTTGCCATTTTTTAAAAAACAAAGCTTTACTCTATCACCCTTGCGTAATTTAAACTGAAAACCAACTGACTGAATTTCACCAGTCTCAGGTATTAAGCAAGAAGGCCCTACTACTTCACCTGTTTCAATGGATTGTTCAATTGGCATACTATAAAGGCGTTTATTCTGATGAATACGTGCAAGAATTTCTTTTCTGTATAGTTCGAATGCTAGATTTACTTTATTTACACTCATGTCTTATCACCTTCATAACTTATCGGTAATTCGGTGAAAACAATTCAGTTAAAGAAATCTTTTCATTTAGTAAATTCATTAATATAACGATTGAAATGTATGGAGAGATTTTATTCCTTAGTTTTTTTATCAACTTGTCATGGATAGTTTGTGCAACTTGCTATTTACATTGTTATAAATTTATTTTTGAGTCTTATCGCAGTAACACAGCAAAGTAGAAATTATATTCTGATTACAACAATTTTATCTCCTGGTGGAGCACCAGAGAATCGAACCCGCGTCCAGACGAAATTTCATCTAATAGACATACATGCATAGCATTCAATATATTCAAGTATTTAACAAGTCTACTCCGAATTTTATCGTAAGCTCATCGTAATTATTGCAGGATAATATTTTTTAATTGAACGACTGTACTGAATTTGATACACTTAAAAAGTGAAAGACGTTATTTGGCATACAAAGGCATTAGAAGAAATTAGAAAATTTCCTGAAGAAGTCAAAAGAGACTTGGGTTATCTCATTCACCGACTTCAACTTGGAGAAACCATTACTCTTCCTTACTCCAGACCATTTAGAAGTGTCGAAATTGGAGTTAATGAATTAAGAGTAAAAGATTCATCAGGAGCCTACAGGGTCTTTTATTTTCTTAAAACACAAAAAGGCATACTTATTTTCCATGCCTTTAAAAAGAAAACCCAAAAAACGCCAAACAAAGAAATTGCACTTGCTAAGAAAAACCTTAAGGAGCTTTTAAATGAGTCAACAAACTAAAACAACAAAAACAAGTAAAAATTTGGCCATGGCGCTAGGTCTTTCCAATGCAGATGCAGTAGAGTGGGAAGTTAGACATAGTATTACTCAAAAGATCATCGATACTGTTAATAAAAAATCATTAACAGTAACAGAAGTGGCCAAAGATGCTGGTACTTCTCGGGCCAGAATTACAAAAATCTTAAGGGGAGATTCTCTAGGAATATCAATTGATGTCCTTATCAAAATCGTTGCATCGCTAGGACAAACGATAAAAATTAATTTTAAAAAAGTAGCATAATTTTTTGGGAGACTGGCCTCTGTATCGAACTTCATACCAAAAATATTCCACAGATATAAAAGAGGCTATTCGCTTCTCTAAAAATCCAAACTTATTTTCTGATCTTCATATCCCAAAATCAACAGCAAAAGAATGGATCAAGCAAGGGAATTCAACACCTGTATCAATGTCCATTCTTACAATAGTTAACCAGGAACAATTAAAACAAAAATTACAAAGGCAAGAAAAAAGAATTATTGAACTGGAGTCTTCACTAAAACTTTTGAAAAAATCTCTCGAAATACAAGAAACGTCACTAAAGTACAACAGGATAAAAGATATAGATCAAAAAAAGCAGATTCTTTCTCTAGTCTCGAGTTACCAAAAACTGCTACCTCAAAATATAATTCTCTCGGTCTTATCAATGAGTAAATCAAAGCTCAAACGATGGAAAGAAGATGTTGAAAACCCTTCCTCTAAGATACAAAATACTTATGTCCAGCAACATCCTCTGGGTATTACAGAAAAAGAATTTCTGTAAATGAAATCAACGTGTGAAAATCAAAAATTTGCTCACTTCCCTATTTCTTCTCTTCACTATTTTGCCAAACGAGAAAACCTCCTCCATTGTTCACTTAATACTTGGTATCGTTTTTCTAAAAACTATAACTTCAGTCGTCCATTTCAAAAAAACTATACCATTGAATACAGAGAAGGAATTAGAACGACTTTCCCGAATTCAATATGGCACATTGATATTACTGAATTAAAACTACCCAATGGAAGAAAATATTATTTACAGGCAATAGTCGACAATTTTTCACGTTACTGCATTGCCTGGCAAATTAAAAGTTCAAAAAAATCTTTAAACTCACTTGAACTTCTAGAAAGTATCAAAGGCCCTAAAAGCAGCTCCATTATGATGGATAAAGGTGGGGAAAATATAGCAAAAAATGAAACCAGATAACTCAAAAAATATAAAATCAAAAGGATAAATGCGAAATTCGATGTAAGTTATTAAAATTCAATCGTTCAAGAATT
>CAYGUN010000056.1:0-1663 GCA_964353025.1 uncultured Bacteriovoracaceae bacterium | reverse complement strand
TTGAATCATTTTTTAGATCATTAAAAAGTAATTATCTCTACTTTCAAAAAATAAGGTCATTGAAAGATCTTAAGAATAGAGTCAGTTTTTATATAAATGAATATAATAACGTAATCCCTCATTATGCTCATAAAGGTCTCACTCCAAGAGAGGTTTTCAAAAAGGAATCTTGGGTCAAGTTTAAAAAGAAAATGGAAGGGTACAAGAAAGAAAGCATTGATACAAGAAAAGAGCAATACTATTCTTCAGCCTAGATAACGAAAATTCGTCTTCCTAGGGTATCGTTTTACTGAATAAACTCCGAGCTCTGGAGCACTTGTCCCATAGGCGACAACGGTTAGGCCTATAACAAGTGGCGAGACTCTAAATAATAAAGCTAATTGAGACGAGCCTCTTATAAGGATCTCTCCACCAACGACTAGCAAAGCTAGACCAAGTACTAAGAAAGAAATGGTTTCATGCATATTATGCGGGAGTGTTTCAGATTTTGTGCTTTGACCAGACTTCCTGAGATTCAAGTCGTTGGTTGAAGCCCTAATCTATCCATCACCATATGATCAGTCAAACCCAGAATTAGAAGTTCTGTAACTGATTGAAATCGTTCTACTAAGTATTGGAGAGATTCTTTGCAACTCACAGGTAAAGGCCAAATTAATATTAAATCTATTTGAGAGTTTTAATTCACTCAACTTTTATTCTATTTGGTCGATAATAGATTTATGAAACTTGCGAAAGTGAAAATTTTATTTGTTATTTTTACTCTTGGCTCCGCCTTTGGTCAGGGAAATGATTTAAGTGGAGTTCCAGCATTCCCAAATACAGATGAAGATGGTTTTACTACAGTCCTCGCTTGTGGAAAGGTTGCTGACGGAGAAAAACCTCATACGATTGTTTCGGTTAAAGAGTCAAATGGTGGTCTAATACAATTGAAATTGAGATATACAGAGAAAGGTATCAAAGTAAATATTCCTCTTACTCGTGCAACACTATCTGAGACAAGCGCAGATTTTTCATTAGTTAATCCTAAAGCAAATAGTTACTCTATAGAGCTAAACGATGGGGTTAATGTCACTTTTGATGAAACAAGTTGGACAGACTATTTTGTCGATAGCATGTCTATTCCGACAAGATTGTTAAATGATAACTTGCATATTGATGGAATTACTTTTACTCAAACTGAGCCTAGTTCTTTGTGGATTAGAGGGTATCATCCAAATGATGGTAGAAGTAATAAGATAATTGAAGGTTGTCATTATGTTTCCAAAAATTATATTTCACAACTATCTTCAAATAAGAAATCAGCTACCGACTCTTCTATAAGTGACAGCATGTTAAGAAAAGATTCTGATTCAAGTGAGTCTAAACCAGTATCTGGAGACAATACCGGTCAAAAAGTTACTCCATTCTAAGCTTCTTAAAATAACATTCGAACAAAAAGACTTTTACTCAACTGGAGTATTGAAGAACTTATTTCAGTTTGAGCCTATAGCTCGGACTTCTTTAATATGGCCCCGAAGAGCCAGCGTTTACATCAAATCAAGTTTAATTCTGCCCTCAAAATAAATCGATAACTGAGAGATAATCATGCCCCAGTTCCACTTTGGAGTGTTCCATTTTTTAGAAACATCTTTGCTCACAAGATAAAGAAGCTTAAAGAGCGAAT
>CAYGUN010000055.1:0-11558 GCA_964353025.1 uncultured Bacteriovoracaceae bacterium | reverse complement strand
ATCTTCGAAGTTCAATCAAAAATCTTTCTTAATGCCTCTCAATATCTTATTTCAGGAAATAAGGATCTCGCGATTAAGGAGTTTTTAAATGCAGTGGATCTAAATAGAGAAACGATTGATACCTATTTTGCTTTGGGGAATCTCTTTCGAAGTAATGGGCAAATTGATAAGGCCATTAGTATTCACCGCTCACTGATTGCGAGAGAGAATATCTCTGAGTCAACCAGACTTCAGGCCTTAAAAGAGTTAGCTGTTGATTTTGATAAGGGCGGATTCGTAGATAAGGCAATTGAAACTTATAAAGATGTTTTAAAAATCAATAGAGATCAACATGAAGTTGTTCAGTCCTTATGTCGTATTTTTGAAGATATTGAAGATTGGGAACAAGCTTATAACTACAGGATTATGCTTTCTAAAGTAGGTCATGATAATCAATCTGAAACTATTTCTCATATCCTGGTTCAAAAGGCTAAGATGCACTTTGAAGAAGAAAGCTATAAAGAGTGCTCCGAAGACTTAGAAGATGCGTTTCGGTTTGCTCCTTCTGTTTCTGCTTCGATTCTTAAACTTAAGCTAGAGCTTGTTTCAGGTAATATTGAACAAGCCAAGGTTCTACTAATTGAGCTGCTTAAAGAACATCCCATGTATGCGGCTTTTGTTCTAGTATCGTTAGCCGAGTTTAATCCCAAGAGTAAAAAGCATGATGAGTATAAAGCAAGGCTTAAGCTTTTAACGGGTTATTATTTAGAGCTTGATGATGAAGAGCTAAAAACATCGGCTTCTGTGATCCTATCAAAAATTAGATTATTAAAAGATATAAATCAGGCCGATAATGCCTATAATTTGCTATCAGAATGGCTCTCCAAAAACCCTCATCAAAGTGATGTTATTAAGATGGAGTTTATTAAACTTCTTATTGATACAGATAAAAAGGATGAAGCTCTTAAACAGACAAAAGAACTACTTGGAAATATTAATAGTTCATTAACCCGTCACTATTGCTCTCATTGTGGCTTTAATTCCGATGAGATCTTCTGGCGTTGCCCTCAATGCCACAATTGGGAAACTATTCAGTTTCGCTGGAAGGTTTAATACTGTTTTACGATTGAATTTTTCTCTATATGTCATTAATCTATAAGAGATGTTACGTTTTAGTATAATCCTGACTATTCTACTTCAAATGAGCGCCTTCTCCAAAGAGAAGTCTATAGGTATTCTGTATTTGAATAGAATTTTTGGTCATGTTCATGCGAAGCCAGATCAGTTCTCTTCAAGCCTGACCACAATGGCCTGTGGTCATCCAGTGACAATTTTAAAAAGTCCCCGGGGGCATCATGCTCAAGATTGGTTTTATGTCAGAGTTGGGGATGCAAAGGGATTTGTTCATACAAACTTTCTTTCAGAGAAAAAAGAATTATGCTTTCAAGATAAGTATCCTAAGTTTTTCAATGCATTGAATTTAGATCTCAATGAACTCTACTACTGGGGAAGGCTTATTGATCATTATGTTGAAGGGGAGTCTAGAGTCGAATGAAATATATTGTATTTTTTTTATTGCTATCAACCGTTGTATTGGGCCAAGACCAAACGTTAGAAGAAAAAGCACTTGAGTCCATAGACTTTATGGAGCTTAAGGATGTTCTAAAAGATGACTTTTTAGAACCAACTGTTGATAACAAAATTCAAAGAGTCGAAAAAGTACAAACCAAGCGAAAAAAAATAACCCGGAGTAAATATAATTATCCTGGGCCGAATCACTTCAGGGCCTTTCTTTCAGAGTATTGGCTGATAAAAAATGCTCCTATTTTAAAATGGGATTTTAAAAAACCTGATTATGGTTTGAAGGCAGCTGTTGAGGAGTTGTTTCAGAAGCTGGGCCTTTATCAAATAAAATTTAAAATTTTGCCGGTTAATACTCCGGTTATTTCTCATTTTGCTCTACCAGGTGATGAGGGAGAGAATATATACCTTCTCTCTGTTCCTTTCATGCGTGCACTAGATTTAAGTAAAACGGAAATAGCCTTGCTGATTCTGGAGGACTATTTCAGGCAAAAGCTTGGGTTTATATCTAAAAATATTCAAAATGATGAAGTTAATAAAATATTAGGCCAAAATTTTTATGGCAAAAAAATGAATCTTGCCCCTATAGATACTCTTTTAAAAAATATATCTACTGTTGTTTTTGAAAAGGGTTTTACTTTCCAACAACAATTTGAAGTAACAAAGAAAATGGACCAAATGCTTAAATCCAACCCTGAAATTTGGAATAAATATTATCAACTACTAAGTAAGATAGATAAACTGGTAAAAGCTAATTCTCTATTTACAGATTATATTAAAATTTTTCCTTCACCTGAAATGCAACAGAATTGGTTAACTCCTAAAAAGAAAGTCCTGTAGTCTATGAAAGCTCAATTACTACTATTGAAAGATTCTGAAGTTCGAGGACTTTTTAAGTATTACTCAATCTACTCGATTATTTATATTCTTATTAATATTTCTCTAATCTCAATAATCGCTTTTTTTCACTTTCTACTTGATCACGATATGAGTGTTGTTGAAAATTGGATCTATCGAAATAATTGGGAAATCATGGTGTTGTGTAAAATGGCCGCTGCATTTTCTATTATCAAGATTTTGGAGTTGAGAATCTATGAAGAGAGATTTCTTTATAAGTTTTTAAAAAAGTCGATCCAGCTTCCTAAACACCATATTTTCGTTATCATCTTTTTTTTAATGAGTTTTATCTTAGCTTTAGGGCAAGTTAGCTATGCAAGTGATCATTCAAAGTATACTTCCTATCATCTAATCTCTTTTGTTTCTTCGTTTGTATATTTTGGAATTGATTATATTTTACTTTTCTTCCTCAGATCCTTTTTTCAGATTCAAAAGAAGTGGGAAAACTATACCTTTATGTTTTTGTCAAGCATACTCTTTGTCTCAACATCTTTGCTTAGTATTCCTCATCCAAATTTATCTTTGATATACCTTTTACTCCATTTTTTAACTATTTTGATTTTTACCTTATCTTCTTCACCAAATCTAATTGTTGGTTTAAGTTATTGCTTATTCTTTATTTCACCTCTAACTTCTCTCATTGGCCTTGACCCAGTTTGGGGGAATGATTTTTCAATGTTTGAGTTGAAAAATCCCCTACCATTTCTCTATGTCTTTTGTTTGTGGAGTGTCTCATTTGCGTATCTATATTTTGTAAGAGGAAAGCGCTTAGTTGACTAAGATTAAGTCTAATTTGATAATAAAATGTAATCTATATTCAAGGAATAAGAATGGAAGCTGGTAAAATGAATTTGTTTTTAATAATCTGGGAATCGGGGCTTGTCGTTAAGATTGTTCTTTTAATGCTTATTGCAATGTCTATTTTGTCGTGGACTATCATTTTTCAAAAGAATAAATTTTTAAAATCAGTGGAACACGATGATAGCAAGTTTCAAGATGCATTCGATAGTCAGATGGGCCTTGCTGAAATTTATCAACTTTCAAAAGATTTTCCTAATTCCACAACCAGTCTTATGTACAAATATGGCTTTGAAGAATTAAAAAAGATTTCTCAAAAAATAGGTAAAAAAAATACAGGCTTAACCCTGGTTGATTATTTCAGTCGATATGGCCTTGAACCTTTAGAGAGAGCACTAAAGAAAGGTATTGTTCAATCAAACGAAAAACTAAACCATCTACTTTCAATGCTTGCTAGTATCGGCTCTATTTCTCCTTTTATAGGCTTGTTTGGTACGGTTTGGGGAATTATTAATTCATTCACAGGACTTTCAACTGGTGGCGGAACTATCGAAGCCGTTGCGCCGGGTATTGCTGAAGCACTTGTAGCAACTGCTATTGGTTTGGCTGCAGCTATTCCTGCTGTTTGGTTTTATAATATTTTTTCCAATCGCATCCAAACTGTAAATTCAAAAATGGAAGCTTTTGGTGAGGATTATATTAATATGATTTCACGCGCCATCTTGATATCAAAGGATGAGATTTAATGGCCATAAATTCAAACAATGGTAATAAAAAGGGACCTATATCTGAAATAAATGTAACACCACTAGTTGATGTTATGTTGGTTCTTCTGGTTATTTTTATGATTAGCGCTCCTTTGATGTTTAATGGAATTAAGCTTGAATTACCTAAAACCCAGAAGGTGAATAGCTTAAAGTTGACTGCAGAACAAGTGATCCTCTCCTATACTCCAAGTCTTGAGTACTACGTAGGAGAGAATAAGATTTTAAAAGAAGAGCTTTTAGCAGAAATTAAAGCATTATTTGAGAAAAATAAGACATCAACGCTATATTTGAGAGCTGATTATGAAATCCAATATGGGCACGTTGCAAAACTAATGTCCTTTTTGAAAAAAGGTGGCGTCTCAAATATTGCTCTAGTTACTGATATCGAAAAATGAATGAAATAATTGAAAAGATGAGACATTTTACCTTTGAAGAACAGAATCTCAAACAAGCATTTGTTTTATCTTCATTGGTTCATTTTTTTTTAATTCTCATTTTTTTTATTGTAACCAAATTTAATTTTGATTTTCTTCCATCCCTAAGTTCGAATCAGAATAAAATTAAGCAAATTAAATCTGCCGTTAGAGTGGATGTTGTTGGAATGCCTAAATATACATTGCAAGAACTTCGACAAATGAAATTACCATCAATTTCAACGGAGGTGAAAACGCCTCCCCCTGTAAAAGACAAAGCAAGTTCAAAAGAATCTCAAAGTGAGTCGGATCTTACTTTTAAAAAGAAGGGTAAAAGCAAAAAAAGTATTGATGATATTTTGAAAAACTTGAGTAAGAAAAACCTTGGGAATGAGACCAAAAAAGCAAAAGAGACTAAAAAAGTTGATATCTCTCATTCTGAAATAAAAAAATTAGTTTTAGAAGGAAATCAGGTGAGTAAAGGTTCTGCCATAGTAGGAGAGTCAAGTGCCCAAGTTTTAGAAGCATTTGATGCCTATATAGGCCAAATACCTGAGGTCGTGAGAGAGTTTTGGGAATTGCCTACTTTTTTAAGAAATCAAAAGAACTTAAAATGTAGAGTAAGGATATTTATTTCTTCAAAAGGAAAACTTATCAATGCTGAGATTTATGAATCAAGTGGAGTTGAAGAATATGATAGTGAGGCACTTAATTCTGTGAAAAAAGTGACTTTATTTCCAGTTCCCCCTCAATCCATTGTTCATAAAGTTTCTTCAGGCGAGATAGTACTAGGATTTCCACTTTAGAGGTTTAATGAAATTTTTATTAGTTACTTTATTATTTACTCTTTCTGTCTTTGCTCAAGACTCAATGACTATTGTTGCCATTGGTGAAGCAAAACTTAAAAAGATGAAGGTGGCCATCTCAGCACCTGAGATTAAAGGTAGTCCTGATAGTAAACTTTCTAATACTATTACGGAAATATATGAGCTTTTTAAAAATGATTTTTCTTTCTATCGCCATAAACTTCTTATGTATGAGTTTGATAAAGGCGCAAATGGAGACCCATTTAGTAGTGAGACATATGAGAAATGGAAATTAAAAGACTATAGTTATGTCATTGCAACTAGGGCCTTTGCTAATAAAAATGGAACCCTTGAGTATGGTATTAGGCTCTATAATGTAGAGACTACGAGTTTAATCTTAGAGAAAACATTTAATATATCTTTAAAAGATGAGCGAAACTCAGGTCATGAAATAGCAGATGAAATTTACCAGAAAATATTTAATAAAGAATCTGTTTTTAAAACAGAAATTGCCTTTGTATCTGATAGACCAACAGTAAATAGGCGAAAGAGCCAAATTAAGGAACTTTATCTAATGGACTTTGATGGTAGGGAAGTGAAAAGGCTGACTTGGCATAAAGGGGTGGTTATATCTCCTGCTATATCGCCTGATAAAAAGAAAATTATTTATAGTCTTGTTCAGGATTACAGTAAAAAGAAGAAGAGAAATGTAAATTTATATATAATGGATGTTCCTGCAAGAAAATCGACAGTTCTTTCTAACAAGCTTGGAATTAATTCAGGGGCGGCTTTCACGGCAGAGGGTGATGATATTCTTTTAACTCTTAGTCATACAGGCAATGCTGATATTTATCGTATGAACTTAGAGACTAAGAAGACGAGAAGGCTTACTAGTCATTATGCTGATGATGTGGATCCCTCTTTAAATGCAGCAGGGACGATGATGTCCTTTCTATCTGGCCGCTCGGGGCCAGCCCATATTTATACAGCAGACCCTTCAGGTACGGAAAAGTCTGTGAGAAGAATTAGCTATGTAGGTAGATTTAATGCAACACCACGTTTCTCTCCAGAAGGTAAGGAGATTGTATTTAGCTCGTGGGTGGATAATAGGTTCGATATATACAGGATAGGCAGTGATGGGAACAATTTAGTGCGATTGACTAAGAATTTTGGTTCAAATGAGGAGCCTATGTTCTCGAAAGATGGTGAGTTTATAATATTTACCTCCCAGCGCATTCTTTCAGCTAAGGAGGCCATCCAAAATGTCTATATTATGAACAGGGAGGGAGAAGTTTTGGGGCAATTAACCAAAAACTTTGGAAATTGTTCATCTCCTAGGTGGTCTAACTAATTGATTTTTTGTAAAGTGTGCATTTTTTTTAACACTTGAGTACTTTAGTCTTGTAAAAATTCCAGGCATTGGTATACTGTTTATGATTATGCGGTGCGTAATAATTCAACAGTTTTGATATTATATTGTAAAGGAGTTTAACATGACAACTGCCGAGAAGGTTAATGAGCTCAGTGAGTTAGGTGGATTCTTGCTATCCACATTAGATGAAGGTGTATTCTTCGGAAAGCTCTCTGGTTTTATCCATGCACATTTTTCAGAGTATAAGGTGCAAATTTATAAAACATTTGAAGATGGTTCAACGCAACTTGTTGCACAGGACGGAACTTCAATTAAAGATGCTGAAATCTCAACGCGAGTACATGGGCTTTCAAGCTATGTAATCCGTACTAAGAGAGCCTACTACAGCAATGCTGTTAAAAGAGACCCTCTTTTGGCAAATGTTGAATATGACTCAGATATCCAGGCTGAGCTTTGTGTTCCAGTAAACTCTAAAGGAACTATAATTGCAACCATCCACGTTCGTTCAAAGAAAGAAGGTGGAGCATTTTCGGAAAATGACATCCAGGAAATTCTAGGTGTTCTAACTGCCATTGAAAATCCACTTAATAATATGAGAATTTATCTACTTGCTAAGAACCTTAATAGAGAACTTATCAAGAGAATTGAAACTAAAGAAAAAGAAGTGACTAAGGCCCCTGAATTAAGAAGTTCAGGAATTGATATGTCCCAAAGTGTGAAGATTATAGGCCATTCAAAAGTATTCACTGACATTATGAACTTGGTAAAGAAAGTAGCTCCAGAAGATTTTCCTGTTCTTATTGAAGGGGAAAATGGAGTTGGTAAGAAGCTTATATGTAAAAAAGTACATGAGATAAGTGATAGAAGAGAAGCGGCATGTATTGTTATTCATTGTAGTGCTTTAAATGATGAAGTTCTTGAGACTGAGTTATTTGGTAAAAACGATAAAAAAGGTTTAATAGAGCTATCAAATGGTGGAACTATTATTCTTAATGAAGTGTCTGAGTTATCTCTTAATCTCCAAGGCAAATTATTAAGATTTCTTCTCAGTGGAGAAATTTATAGAGTTGGTGGAGAAAGAGGTATTCCTGTAAACGTAAGAATTCTTTCAACAGCAAAGAAATCACTTCAAAAAGAAGTTGATGAAGGCCGGTTTAGAGAAGACCTACTTTATAGATTAAATACTGTATCTCTTTTTGTTCCTTCAATTAGAGATAGAAAAGATGACATTAAAGTTCTTTCGGAACATTTCTTAAATCTTAATAGAGATAAAGAGCAATTTAAAGTTCTTACGAATAAGGCCATTGAGATGCTTATGCATTATAACTGGCCAGGAAATGCTCAAGAATTAAGAAACATCATGGAAAGAACATATGTTTTGGCCGATGGTAAATATATTGATGAAACCCACCTTCCAAGCTTTGTAAGAGAAGATAATCAAATTGAAGTTGTAAAAGAAGATGAGTTTTCAGAAATGACACTAGCAGAACTTGAAAAGAGACATATTATAAGAACCCTTGATTTCTTGGGTGGTAATAAGACCAAAGCTGCAAGAGCATTAGGAATTACTGTTAAAACTCTTTATAACAAGCTTCATAGCTACGGTTTGGTTCACAGTAAAAATTAATAAATAAGAAAGCGTACATGACCGAATGCCTTGCTGCATTTGGTCACGTATTGTGTTTCGGTGACTAAAAAAGTAGAATAAATAAGCCAACATATATTGGGAGCGAATATGGCAAACACCACACGAGAAAAGAAAGCTTCAACTGGGATAGAGTTTAAGCAATTTAAGAGTAATCCGGATGTAGAAAATTTCTACCGGTTTATTTATGAAAACTCTCTTCGTTTTGAAGCAAAAAAATTATTAGAGCATGTACTTCAAAAAACAAAAAGAAAAAGAAAGAGAAGCAAAACTCTTCAGTAAAAAGGAAGTCATTTTTCCATGGATGGAGAACCAAAGCAAAAAATCATCTATGATGCCCTTTATGGATTCATCCATATAACTCCCATTGAATGGGAGTTAATTCATTCGCCTTTTTATCAAAGATTAAAATGGATTAAGCAATTAGGTTTTTCGTTTTATACGTTCCCGGGGGCAGAGCATTCTCGTTTTGGTCATTCCATTGGGGTTATGTTTAATTCCCATAAAATCTTGGAATCGATTGGACAGGCCGCTCCTCACGAGGAGCTCATCAAGAGTCATGATTTAACTCCGAGGGCCAACTATCATCAGACCATTCGAATTGCGGCCCTCTTGCATGACATTGGGACATTTCCTTTTTCTCATACAACAGAGGCCTCTTATATTGATTTTGGAGAGACTCAAAAGAAAAAAGGTCACCAGGACAACCACGAGCATTTGGG
Organism: uncultured Bacteriovoracaceae bacterium; assembly: GCA_964353025.1. Classification (GTDB taxonomy): domain Bacteria; phylum Bdellovibrionota; class Bacteriovoracia; order Bacteriovoracales; family Bacteriovoracaceae; genus CALFYV01. The sequence goes on along the minus strand of CAYGUN010000055.1, from coordinate 2,578 downwards.
TTCTTATATAATTAAGAATACAGATTATGAGGGGGGAATCACTCATATTTTAAAAAAATATAAAGTGGATCCTCAGCAAATTTCAAACTTGGTAAAAGGGATTGATAAATCATATCTGGCCAATCAAATTCTTCATTCAGAGATTGATTGTGACAGAATGGATTACCTCCTTCGAGATGCTCATTATACAGGTCTTCAATATGGGACTTATGATAGGGATTACCTCCTTCATCATTTTACTTGTGCTGAAGTCGGTGGGCATAAAATTTTGGCCATCAAGAAAAATGCTCTTCACTGTGTAGAGGATTTTTTGCTTTCTCGGTTTGCTTGGTATTCACAAGTTGTTCGTTCTTCTCGTGGAGCAAAATATGATGCTATGGCCGAAGAAGTGACAGCTCATATGCTTGAGAAGAAAATGATATACCGCTATTCCGAGCTTTTAGAAATGGTAACGAATAACCCAGTTGAATTTTTTCACTTTAATGACAATTATTTCATGAGTCTCATTCATAGGTATTATGCGGATGGGAAGTTTAAATCCAATGAGCGTATTGAATCTTTGGTACATGGATTACTTTTTGAAAAAACACCTAAAACTGTGCGCTGTGAAGAATTAAAGCAAAGACTTCTCAATCAAGATGAAGAACAAAAAAATGAGAAAATTGTTAAAAAGGCCAAAGATAAAATAAAAGAGATGCAAGATGTGCTTTCTAAGCATGGCAGTGACAAAGATTGGATCTTAGTTGACTTACCTGAAAGAGATATTAGTTTTGTCCTCTCTCAGAAAAAAATAGTAAAACATAAAACTTATGACAATATTTTGCATGAAAGAGATCCTGTGAAAATCGCTGATAATAATAATGAAATCAGTTTGCTGGTTGATTTAGAGCAATCTATTATTTCAGGGTTACAGAGGACTGTTAACTTCATTCCTAACGTCTATTGCTCTGAATCGGCTTATAAGATTCTAATCGAGAAAGGTGTTATATCTGAGTAAAGTGATCGGAAAATGAAAGGCTTACATATCTCTCTCTAAATGGTCCTATTTCTTTACTTTAAAACCAAAAAAAGAGACAATAATAGGGGAGTCAGTTGGGGCCAAGAAGGCCAGGAGAATTGTCATATGGAAATGACTCGCTTATTACAAAATAACAATCATTCATATCAAAACTTTCTTTATCAACTTGAGAATGTTTGTATTGATTATGGTAAGAACCGTGCTCTTTCTTACATAAATCTAGTTATCAATAAATCGGAAATTCTTTTTATCACAGGTGCTTCTGGTGCAGGAAAAACGTCGCTCTTAAAACTGCTTTCAAATATTATCAAACCATCAAAGGGAAAGATCATATCAGTCCTAGATAATGTAAATTTGTTTAGTGCTCACGTGTTCCAAGATCTAAAACTGATAGAAGAGCTATCAGTAGAAGATAATTTATGGTTCTCATTTGATAAAAAAGTTTTTAAGAAAAAAGCTGACTTTATAAGAGAGAGAGATGATTTATTAAAAATATTAGGCTTAGAAGAAAAACTAAAAGCAAAAATTAAAAATCTTAATAGAGGAGCTAAGCAAAAAATTGCTATCTTAAGGTCCCTCTTAACCAGACCTGAAGTTTTTATTGCAGATGAGCCAACGAGTGCTCTAGATAAAGAAAATGCGCAAAAAGTGTTCGAATTACTTAATTATATGAATACCAAGAGAAAGATGACTATTATTTGGGCCACCCATAACAAAGAACTCGTCAAACAGTTCTCTGGGAAGATTATTCATCTGGAAAAAGGAAAACTCGTTTATACAGGTAATACATGCTTCATTTAAACTTTCTTTATTTGATATTTAAATCTTCACCACTAAAGAGTTTAATTCTTTTGATAGCTTTTATGGCCTCACTCAACGCAGTCATTTTTCAACGTGAAGTAAGGGAAGTCGTTCTTAGTTCAAAGAAAGGGCTTGAGCAGCGAAGCTTCTTCAACGCTCTTATTGAGTCAGGAGTCGATAGAGATAAAATTACTCGAAAGCTTAAAAACTTACCTGGGATTCAAGGAATTGTTTTTAAAGATTCAGAACAAATTAAAAGCAAAGTCGAAAGCTTAACTCGACAATTAGATTTTGATGTACCAGAAACAATTCGTGCTGCAAACTTCTATGCACTTAAAGTGATTGTTGATGAGACAGTTAAGGCCCAGAAGTTAGAACTAATTCAAGACTATCTAACGCAAATATTTGGCAAGTCTAAAGTGACAATTGGTGCTTTAAAATCTGACATACCGACAACTAAGAAAGCGAACTTCATTGAAAAGTATTTTCAGTATATCCTGATTGGTTCAACCTTAACTTTTCTGATTTTACTCTTCCTTACTCAAGGGGAGCAGATATTTAAAAATGCCTATTTGATAGAAAAGTACCAACGCAAAAAGAAAATATTTGAAACGTCTTTTTTCACTTTTTTTATTTTTCTCACTTTTCTAAACTTAGGAATTTGTTTTTATTTATATAAAATACCAACAGTGAATCTTACTCAGTCCTTAGTTCTGGGTATTTCGTTTACCTCTATCGTCCTTTTCTCTTATCAAGTGA
>CAYGUN010000054.1:0-11672 GCA_964353025.1 uncultured Bacteriovoracaceae bacterium | reverse complement strand
AATTCTCCGCTATCTGAAGCTATGAAATATATTTTATCCGCACCCTTATCAAATAAGTTTCGTAAGCTTAAATTAAGATTTTCTTCAGTATAATGACTAAGAAAAGCAATCTCATTTGAAGTCATTTCATTCAAAAATATAATTTTATTGTCATTATTGTCTTCAATAAAGTCAGACATATAATCTACAAATTCAATTTTTTTATCAATTGATGATAGAGTCCAAAGGTGTGTAACAATTAAGGTCTCACTCGCAAATAAAGATAGGCTTACGATAAATGTCAACACCCCCGCCAATAACTTCATTATTCCCTTTCATATCTAACTAATGGTTCTTTAAAACCGTTTATATTAAAATTCTTTGTCTTCTCATTCATGATCGTAAAGGACATCTTTCTCGACTAATATTTGCTACTTCTTTTTTTAGTACCGACTCTTTCGAGCAAGGACTCATTTTTTATCTAGGTTTTTTTATTTAAAAAGAGATTTTAGTTCGTCATCTTTTAGCCAGTCAAATAAATGCGTAAATGAAAATAACTGACTCTCTTCGCTTGCGGCACTCATCCAAGAGGAATATACACTCTTAAGAATATCTTCTGAATAACCTTCATAAGAGCGAATCCTCCCTACAGCAAGAACAAAAGGCTCTAAAGATGCCAACCCAGCCTTTTTCATCTTTTTAAAGTTGATATAATAAGTAGGTTCAAAAGTATGATACAATCCTTCGTCATAATCGAGAAGATTTGCAGGTATTCTATAAACAACTAAAAGACCTTTTGACCTTTTCACAGATGAGGGTTCTACCGCACCTCCTAGCGGACCTGCGTAAAGAGTCGTTTCATAGGCTCCTGTAGATACGTAATCTAGATCATGATATTTACCAGGAGGGACCCCATGCTTTAGCTTGTAGTTTAAATCTAATTTTCTTAAATCATCTATAAAAATACCACGAAATACTGTCACCATTTTGTTTGAGCGGTTGTCTATTAAAGGGTTCTTTCCGAGACCAAGGTAGGTTCTTAGTCTCTCTTTGAGGTATTTATCAAGTCTATACTTTTTCACAAATACATCAAATTCGCTCTCATAGTACTTATGCGTGGGGAAAGCGACCATTCGTTTATCAATCTCAGCTGCTTGAATTATTTCTGGATGCGATTTTATTAATTTCTTCTCTTGCGTACTTACAAGTCTTTGCTTTAAAATTTTATCTCTTTCAACACTCGTGTTCTTTCTAATATATTTTAAAGCCTTCCTGAATTCTTTCGTTCTAAAAGACTCTAGCTTCTCTTTGGGTATAGTATCTTCGAATGAAACAATATCCCCATCCCAATAATCTTTATGGTCTGGGACTTTTTTACCTTTAATCTGAGTTTGAGTTATTCTAGGAGCATGGCCAGGAAGTTTTCTATTCAGCTTTGAGTCACATGTGGAGCTGATGCTTTGAGAGGGTAAAAGTACCATTGTAATGAAGAAAATTCTTAAATAAATCATAAGTAGCTTTTCCACTTTGCTTTAATAAATATTCATCTATAGTTCATACTTGATTTTTATTTTCCGCGCTGGCTTTTTATAGTATTCCCCAGCTTTTCTATAAATCAAAAATCCGTTTTTTACACTAAGTCTCAAGTTTCGTACTTAAGACTTTCACAGCAAATCAGAGTTATCGACATAATTGAAGCTCTCTGTACTCCTTAAGAGTTCTTATTGCAGACTCCATCGAACCATGTTTTACCTTGTAGATACCTTCATACTGAACGTATGAGCTGTAACCTGACTGTGTAATTTTACATTTTGGTAGTTCATCCCTTTGGCATGTAACACTTTCAACTCCACTAGATACTAATTCATCTATAGTTTTGACTTCTCCTGATGATAAATTTAGCTCAGCAGAAAAAACAGAAAGACTTCCAAGTGCTAATAATCCAATCAATAATTTCTTCATAATTTTCTCCCGAGTTTTCACTCATAAATCTAATATTTTTTGTGCTGAGGATTTATAGTATTTCCCAGCTTTTCTATAAATTCAGTTTTTAAAATCCGTTTTTTACATTAAGTCTCAGGTTTTCTATCCGAGACTTTTAACGTTATCTAGATTAATCCCATATCTAAATAACATTCTTATTTTTACAAGTTTGATTATATTTCAACTATTTTTAGTTCCTCATTCAGGTCTTGGGATAAATCTTGACACACATAGTTTTCATTTTTCTTAAGCATTCCGATATATTCAGGAAGTTCTAACTCCCTAATAATCAATTCTTTGTAATGAGCAAAGTTATCTTTGTGTAAATCAAGAAGATTAGCTGAAAGGCCTATCATATTAGCATAAACAGACGTTCCCACCGTAAGCTTACCATATGTGACCTCTGCCATTCTTTTTATATAAATTGAGTCGTATTTATCTCTTAGGCTTGCCAACTTTTCAAGTTGCTCATCCGTTAATCTAGTCGATTCATTTTCTAAGGTTCTATCAATTATATGTGTATATATTCTTAGAAACATTAATTGTTGAAGCTCTTTCGTTTGTTTCAGCATTCCGAATTCGTATAAATCTTCATTTGCCATTACAATATTTTTCCACTCTAAAGCTGCATTATTACAAATGACTAAAATTTCATTTTCATTCGGTTCAACAAGATTTATTTTTTCTTGAGCAAGTACTGAGAAAGAAAGACTTTCTAGTACTAATAACCCCATTAATAATTTTTTCATAATCCTCCTGCGCTTTCGCTCGCTTCAGTAATATTTTTCGTCGAACTAATCGACGCTATTTCTTAAGTTTTCTATAAATTCAGTTTTTGAAATCCATTTTTTATATTAAGTCCCAAGTTTCCTACCCAGGACTTTTATCGTTTACTAGGGTTTAATTTCTATCATACTTCCTACATATCTTAGAATACTATTCATTTTTCGTGATGATTCCCAGCGGTAGAGATTCTCATCACTTGAGTCTAGAACAAGATATTCGCAGCGATTTTCCTTTTCATTAAATCTTTGACCATTGATTACAACTGCATGGCTATTGCCGTTTTTAGGGTCCTTTTCTGTGCCATAAACAGCAAGCACTCCTCTATGTGTTCTCATGAATATTTCATTAATATCTTCATGAAGAGAATCTTTTCCTTCAATATCAAAAGTTTCAAACTCAAAGTCACTAAGAAATACATGTTCTTTGTCTGAAGTTATTGCAACAATAAAGTTATCTAAAGAAATTTTTTCTTCTCTGAAACTTTGGGTGTTCTGTGCAAGGTTATAGGGCTTACTGAAGCCCCATCTTCCTAAGTACCTTCTAACTTTTGAAAGTGACCAGTTTTTTTTCTTTATACCATTATATAGCTTCAGGTATGGATTTGAACTCGATCCGCCTCCGCTATCATTCAAGAGAAGAGTTCCAAAACTGCTTGGCGTTAATGCAGCTTTATTTGAAGTAAGATAAACACCTTGAACAGCAATGCATTCCAAAAGTTTTTGGGGTATTATTCCTGTCGTTTTATCAAGATATAATTGCTTTGACTCTTCGCAGACGGTAGTGCTGGCAGGAATAACAGGACTATTACAATGAGCACCTTCAACTACACAAATAAATTCACTAATTAGATTTGAAACTGCAAGTGTAGAGCAAATACCTGCTCCATATTGATTTGTCACCTTCTTTGGATAGTTTTTCCAGAAGTCGACTTGAGGACACTTTTCTATTTCTTGAGAGAGAGCTGGTAGCGTCGCAATAAATAGGATTAAAAGATATTTCTTCATGAATTAAAGCTCTATAGTAAACTAATATATTTTGTGGGCCAAAAACCCACGATTTCTTAACTATTCTATAAATATGCTCGAAATCCTTGAGTTTTGTGTGCGAAAATTCTTTTTCCACACAATGCCCTGGCTATTGAGAGCAGGGCTTTTATCGTTATCTAGTTACAAGTGAGCGATGCTCACAGAATAGAACTTTCTAATTAGTGTTGACAGTCACACAAATTGAAACTCGAGCATACTTGTTCACTTCTTGTGTTGCGGTAATTGAAGGAGCTGATACTTCTCTTTTGTCCTCAATGGCTATGTTTAGTAAGGATTTTGCTTGCTCTACTGCAACTCCTAGACTACTTCCAGATCCATACTCGCATATAACCTCAGTAGCATGTGAAGAGAAACTTCCCACCAGTAATAATCCAATTAGCAATTTTTTCATTTTATTCTCCAATTTTTTTTTACTCATTAACTAATGTTTTTAATAAACGTAATACACATATTGTCTCAGCTATTGAGATTTTACTAAAGAGCCATTGTAACGATTACCTGGGGTGTTATAATCCTAACACCACCAAAATCGAGTAATTTTTATATGGTCTTTATTTTTCTTCTTGATTTTTAATTTTTTTATTTGACGGTACTATTTTGAGTATGTATTTAGGTAGGCTGATCTTTGGGACTCCTAAAGATAATGTTTTGATAGCTTACTTTTTTGATTTTTTTTCAAAAAAAATTTTAGAGTTTAACTCGTAAGTTATTAAAAGATCGTTCTCTCTTCTAGGAATTCCTGCGTCCAATTTTCAAGCATTCGATATTTTAAATAGTTAGAGCTTATTTCAAGCTCATTTTTTGTACCCATTAATTTTAAAACCATTAAGGAGGTGATTTTATGACCAGTTAAATTCGTGCGTCTTTTTTTGATTTTCGTTCTTATTAACCAAAAACCTAAAGGAGGTATTTTATCCAAAACAACGAGAATCCTGCTGTAACGATTATGATTGGCCTTGTCGGTATTGTCGTATTCGGAGGCTTTCAAGGAAGTAAAGTTCCTTTTGAAGTCTACTTGGGCCGTATGATGAGTGCCATTGGCAACTTTATCGGCCATCTTGCTTTTATCATTGCTGTGACATTTGTCACAATTTTATCAATTTACCTAGCCTACTTGCTAGTACAAACACTATGGAGAAAAACCATGCAAATTATCCAATTTTTTAAAGATTTAGAGTCCACACTCGAGGACGTAAAAGACATGAGTAAAAACCATTCAAACGAGATTGATGATGTAAGACATGACATCAAGAATCTTGATTCAAGACTTGATGCTCTTGAGAAAAAACTCGAATCAGTTCGAGAATTCTTAGGTATCACTCAAAAAGAGCAAGTGAAGAAGAATGAAGATCAAGCAGTGAGTGAATACGCTTGATGAACTTCATCACCGGTCGGGATAAGCTTTTATTTAAAAAGCTTTCAGAATTTGGCTTTCTTTCTACTTCGCAAATCAACAGATTAATTTTTGAAGGTGTGAGTAAGCACACGGTTTTAAGACGACTTCGTAAGCTCAAACGCAAAAAATTTATTGATTTTGTTAGCTCCTACAAGTCAGGTGAGAAGATCTGGTCAGCCAGTAACAAAACCTTGAGAAGTTTTGGAATTGAGCCCTACATCAAGTCAGTGAATAAGAACTCACTTGAGCATGACCTTCTCTGTAATGAAGTCAGAATGAATCTTGAAAGTCTCAATTATGGTGAAAGCTGGATTAGCTCCCACGTTCTTAAAAGTCGCGCTAATCTTGGTAAGAATCCGTATGACAGAGGACTCGATTCGATTCCAGATTGGCTTGTGAACTTGAACTTCAAAAAAGGCATCTGTATGACTGCTCTTGAAGTGGAGCTTCATTTTAAAGGCAAACGCAGAACTGAAAAAGTCTTTGAAGTTTACAAAGAAAGGAAGTCAACTCATCACATCTGGTACATGGTTCCAAATGAGAGATTTGCACGCAAGATTTTAGAATGCGCTGACTCCATTTATCATGACAGAGGTAAACACTGGGTGCTTGTGAGTTTGATTTCAGAGGTTCAAACTGACTTTAAAAACGCTAGAGTTTTCACTGGAGGTGATGAGTTCATTGTGAATAACATTTTGAATCAAAATCACTCAAAGAGTGCTCAAGGGTATGCCCAAGGCGTGAGCAGGGTTGCTAGTTGAGTAAAAATCAAAAAACATTGTAACTGGTTTAAATGATTAAGTTTTGAAGCTTGAACATTTAAATTATTTTTTCAAGGCCATCAAAACAATATGGGGTTTAAGGGGGATACCTGTAAATTCACCACTTATCTACCATATTGAAGGGCCTTTTACCACGAACCTAACAGGAGAAAACCAAATGGTTAAATTTAATCTACCAATTTCACTAAGACTTTATGGACAAACACGAGTCTAAAAGTTGTAAGAAGAAACGTAAAAGTTGGCAAGTACAGTTCATTCAGATGAATAAATATAGTATCTCTGATGAACTCTATGAAGCTCAGCTTGATGAATTAGCTGAACTATTCTATGAATACTTTAGCGTACAAGAATCTACTTCACTCCAACATGAAAATCACTTGGAGGTACAAAGTGGATAAATCTCATAAAATAGCCATCTACATCAGAGTCTCAACTGAGGAGCAAGCAGCAAACCCTGAAGGCTCCATCAAATCACAAGAGCAGAGGCTCAGGGATTATGTAAAGAATCAAAACTCAGAGAGAGATTTTGGTGAAGTTACAAGGGTCTTTGTGGATAGAGCGAAGTCTGGAAAAGACACCAACCGCGTTCAACTTCAGAAGCTATTACGAGCTGTTAAAAGTAAAGAAGTCAGTATGATTTTGGTGACGGAGATTTCAAGGCTATCCAGAAGTTTGAAAGACTTTTGTTCCATGTGGGAATTGATGCGTGGTTGTGGCTGTCAGTTTATCTCTCTTCGTGAAAGATTTAATACGACAACCGCAGCAGGTGAGATGGTTCTTTTTTCGATGGCAAATTTTGCACAATTTGAAAGAAGGCAAGTCTCTGAGAGAGTCTCAGCAAACTTCTTAGCAAGAGCAAAGCGTGGACTTTTTAACGGAGGGAGTGTGCCTTTTGGCTACAAACTTAATCCAGATAAGAAAGGATATTTGGATATTGATGAAGAAGCTGCTGCTACTATTCAAGAAGTCTTTGCGACTTTTTTAAAAGAAGGAAGTCTATTCTCAACTGCAAAATCTTTAAACTCAAGAGGGTTTTCAATCAAGAGACTCAGACAAGGAGGGGCTCCAAGGCTTGGTCATTTTACCGTTGATAACCTGCACGGGATGCTCACCAATAAGAGCTATCTTGGTATTAGGGTTTATAAGGAGAATGGCAAAACAAAGGAATCCAAGGCAGTTTGGGAAGCGGTTGTGGATGAACTCACTTTCAAGCGAGTGCAGAAGAAGCTCAAATCAAACTACAGAAGGCTTAAAGGGCGCGGCAATAACCGCTATCCTTACCTACTCAGTGGAATGACCTTTTGTGGACAATGTGGTGACAGGCTTCCAGGGAAATCTGCTCACGGAAATGGTGGCAAGATTGCTTATTACGAGCATGGTTGGGCAACCAAGAGAAACGCCTGTCTGAACAAGGAATTCTTTAAATGTGAACCCAATAGGGTTCTGGCCAAGAGACTTGAGCCAGCGATGTGGGAGAAAGTCATTGAGCTTCTTCAAAATCCACAGATCGCTGAAAAACTTCTCACTAAAGCAAAGAACGTACATGAATCCAAAGGAGCCAATCAACAAAGGGATAAACTCAGGGTTAAGGTTAGATCTATTGACAAGCAAATTGAAGCTCTCGTTGAACACCTGGCCAAAGTTCCGAAGGACATCTCACCAGCTCCTATTTACGCTCAGATGCAAAAGCTTGAGAGCTTAAAGAAAAAGGCCCAAAAAGATTTGGATGAGTTTGAGGCCAGCAACACAAGTTGTGACTTGCCAGTGAGCCTTCAAAATTACAGAAAATTTTTGGAGGCTGTGAAGAAACTTGGAGCTGATGAGCAGTCTCATGAGATTAGAAGAAAGATTGTTGAGAAGCTGATTCACAAGGTTGAAGTTTTAAAAGAAGGATTAAAAATTCACTACTACGTTGGCGAATCCTACCTTGAGCTTCAATGCTTTGAGATGGAACAAGTTACAGGGGGCGGCAGCAATGCTGCTCCCTCTTTTCATTTTTCTGGATTTTTTGGTTCGAAAAGTTTGACAAATGGTCGGGATGACTGGATTCGAACCAGCGACCCCTTCACCCCCAGCGAAGTACGCTACCAAACTGCGCTACATCCCGACACTTTAAATTAATACCAATAGTGGATTAAAAATTCAATCTTAGATTTATGAACAAATGAGGCGCCTTAAAATAAGGTAATAATGGTACTCATAGGCCTTATTTCTTCCGCCTGAGCACATTACAGAATTATCGGGGCAGTCTTGTGTTTTGGATTCATACTCGTCATCTAGTCCCATTAAGTGTCCAAGTTCATGGGCCACAACAAGGTTGCTCCATTTTTTCGACCACCTTAAAAAGTAAGGTCCTCTTGTCTCCTCGTCCATCAAGTAGACAACTAAATTGGCCTTTGTGATATCGCTAGTAACTGAGAATTTAAATTTAATATTCGAATGATAAGGATTGTTTTTACTCCAATACTCACTTGCCCATTTAAACTTAGCAAGCATTCCTTGAACGTCTCCTGAACTATAACTTTTATTGTAGAAGTGGACTGAAGCAGTAATAGTAATTTTATCATCTTTATTTTGAGAAACATTATAGCGGTAACGGCCTGGATAAAATCCTCTATAAGCGATTCCTCCAGCAACAGAGTATTTTTTAGAAACATGTTTTGTTCTAAAATAAAAGTTGAGATGATCCATTTTGTATTTAGGAACATAACAACCTTTAATATCTCTTTCTAAATTTCTAGAGAAAAAATAACATCGGCTCGTACTTGAATTTGAGCATCCAAAATCATGGAGCACATCGTTCTTCGTTTGAGCAAATAGATTAATTGAAACAAAAAATAAAAAAACAAAAACTCTCATAAAACCCTCTCCCTAGTTTTATGCCATTCGCTCCATGAATGTGCTTTGATAAATGCAAACAAAAGCATATGTTTTTGGTTTGCTTTTATCAATCTTAAGAATTCTTACTTTAAGCGTAGATGAGATGATTTTGCCTAATAAATCTAAATACTTTGTCAGAAGTAAGAGAATCTAATAAAATATCAATACACTAAATAAATGAGAGGAGAGTTCGATGGCCAAGTTCGCTGTATTGTTATTAATGTTGGGATTATTAAGTTGCAACGACTCAGGGAAGAAAACAAGTTATGTTTCTATTGGAACTGGAGGAGTCACTGGTGTTTATTATCCAGTTGGAGGTGCCATTGCTAAAATGCTCAATAAAAATTCAAAAGGTGAAATAAAAGCATCTGCAGAATCTACCGATGGCTCTGTTTATAATATCAATGCCGTACTAAGTGGTGATATCCAATTTGGTATCTCGCAATCTGATAGACAATATCAAGCTTTTAATAATCTTGCTGAGTGGAAAGAAACAGCGAAGGAATTAACGAGTCATTTGCGTTCTGTTATTTCACTACATAGAGAGGCCATGACTTTTCTTATTGCAGAGGACACTGGTATTAAGTCATTAAAAGATTTATCTGGAAAAAAAGATACTCGTATTAATGTGGGGGCAATGGGTTCAGGGACGAGAGAAAATTCTATTGATGTTCTTACTCATTTTGGGATTAAGCCAGATGAAGATTTTAAAGCAGAAGGATTAAAATCTTCAGAATCTTCAAAATTATTACAAGATGGAAGAATTGATGGTTTTGTTTTTACCGTAGGACACCCCAGTGGCACTTTTCAAGAGGCCACAAATGGCAAGAGAAGAGGTTATTTTATCTCACTTTCTGATAGCACTTTAGATAAATTAATTGAAAAATACCCTTATTACGCTAAGACAGAAATTCCTGCGGAATTCTATCCTCAAGCGGTCAATACTGAAAACATTCCGACAGTCGGAGTTGTTGCAACTCTGGTTACATCATCCAAAGTTGATGAAAAAGTTGTTTATAATCTAGTGAAAAGTATTTTTGAAAATTTTGAACAGTTTAAATCAACTCATCCTTCTCTGAAGTTTTTAACCAAAGAATCTATGGCCAATGGAGGCCTTTCAGCACCATTACATGAAGGGGCGAAGAAATACTTTAAGGAAATAGGACTACTTTAATGGATCAAAAAGAGCTAGATGATTTAAATCAAGCAGAGCAATTAGTTGCACAAGTTGAAGGTGGTGCCAGGCATTCTATGACTGGCTGGGGTAAAACCCTTTTTTGTTGCGTAGCTGCTGGTTGGTCACTATTTCAACTACTTCTTCCAAGTTATCTCTTAATTGATTCAGTTATTGTTCGCTCTATTCATCTTGGTTTTGCTATCTTTTTAGTTTTTTTAAGTTTTCCGGCCTTCAGTATAACAAAAGGGCTGGGAGCTAAAATCAAGCAAGGCCCTAAGTTTTTCCATTTCCTCATTCACGATAAGTCGATTCACTTTATTGATTTACTATTGGCCATTATGGCCTCTCTATCAGCTCTCTATCTGGCCTATGATTATGTGGGGATTGGGTCTCGCCAGGGCTTTCCAAGTACAATGGATATTACAGTTGGAATCACTCTCATTGTACTTTTGTTAGAAGCTGCAAGACGAGCACTGGGACCAGCACTTCCAACAATTGCAGCCGTTTTTATTATTTATAGTTTTTTTAGTGAATATGCTCCATCCATTATTTCATTTAGAAATGCGAGTTTATCAAAGCTTATTAATAAATTAACAATGGGTAGTGAGGGGATCTTTGGTATTCCTCTTTATGTTTCTGCTTCAACTGTTTATTTATTTGTTTTATTTGGAGCAATTCTAGAGCGAGCAGGTGGTGGGAAGTATTTTATTGATCTGGCCTTTAGTGTTCTTGGTCGCTACCGCGGAGGTCCCGCTAAGGCCGCAGTTCTTGCTAGTGGACTAACGGGAATGGTTTCGGGATCAAGTATTGCAAACACTGTCACAACAGGAACTTTTACCATTCCTCTAATGAAAAAAGCAGGCTATAGCGGTATCAAAGCGGGTGCCATTGAAGTCGCAGCGAGCACTAACGGACAACTTATGCCTCCCATTATGGGAGCTGCGGCTTTTATTATTGCTGAGTATTGTGGCCTCACTTATTTTGAAGTTGTGAAAGCCGCTTTCATTCCAGCAGTGAGCTCTTATATTGCGCTCATCTATATTGTTCACTTAGAAGCTAAAAAATTGGGACTAAAGGGAATTCCAAAGTCTCAATTACCTGAGTTCTGGAAAGTTTTTAAATCGGGAATTCATTTTTTTATTCCTCTGGTTTTTCTTTTTTATCAACTCATTATTGAAAGGCGCTCTGCCCAGCTTTCAGTTTATTACGCGATTATTATTCAGGTAGCTCTCATCTTTTTAAAAAATATTTATGATGGGCAAAAAGCAAAAGAGCATACGTTTTTGAGTTCTTTTAAATTTAGTGCCTGGGAAACATGGGAGGCCTTTATTTCCGGTGGACGCAATATGATGTCTATTGGAGTCGCTGTTGCTGCTGCCGGAGTTATTGTTGGAGTTGTGACCCTTGGGCTTGGAAACGTTATTGTTGATTTAATTGATCTTATTGCAGCGGGAAATATCTTTCTCCTTCTATTTATTACAGCTATTGCAAGTTTAGTTTTAGGTATGGGACTGCCTACTACTGCTAATTATATTGTTATGGCGACTCTTACTGTTCCGGCCATTGTGGAATTGTCTGGAACAATGGGGCTTGAAGTTCCTTTGATTGCGGCCCACTTATTTTGTTTCTATTTTGGAATCTTG
>CAYGUN010000053.1:3600-11704 GCA_964353025.1 uncultured Bacteriovoracaceae bacterium | reverse complement strand
CCTTCCATTGTGACATAATCAGACCAAATTTCATCAAGCTCTCTTATTGTATCAATGATATCTATTGCAGCCTGATCGCGTGAAATTCGTTTTGTTTCTGCAAGCTCACTCGCAGCTTTAGAGATGGCATGAAGAGCAGGAGAGTCACATAAAACTTTCAGTCTTTCTTCATAAGAATTATCGATTTTTTTCTCTTTGCTTTTAATTATGGCAGTATTAAAAAGTTGAATAGATTCCATTTTCTCTCTCTGTAAAAACATTGACCATCGAGAGTATGGTGATCTTTTTTGCTTTCGTAAAGTGTATTATGGCAAGAAAAGATAAGATTTTTTTCAAATATTTTTTTATGTTTCAATAAATAAAAAGTGATCACATTCCATTGATACTTATTAACATTTATAACAAGTTTTTACACATAACTAAATTTTAGGTTGATTCAATAAATTAATTTGACGATTGACAGAACTCTTCATATTTATTCGAGTCCATCATTTCACTTAATTCATCTGTGTTGGTTATTTTTACTTTTATCATCCAAGCAGAATAAGCATTTTCATTACATAGCTCTGGTGTACTTTCTAGCTCTTCATTTTTTTCAATAACTTCACCAGATACGGGAGAATATAAATCACTTACTGATTTAATAGATTCAACAACCCCAAAGGAAGATCCTTTCTCAATTTTGGAACCAACATCTGGAAGTTCAACAAAAACAATATCACCCAGTGAAGACTGAGCAAAGTCAGTGATTCCAACGGTAATGGTATCATTTTCAACTTTTCCCCATTCATGATCTGTTGTGTACTTTAACTCTGCAGGTATATTTAAACTCATTACTTATGTCCTCCGCTAACAAAGGCCTTTATTACTTTATTGGCCAGATAGGTCTGATTTCTTATCTGTATCTTAAATACATCATCTTTAGGGTATTTGTTAACAAGAATTCTTGCGATTGCTATCCCTTTTCCAAGGATGACTGACATTGTGCCTGAAGTCACTTCGCCTATTTCATTGTTATCTTTATCTAGAACCTTGTAACCCTGTCTTGGAATCCCTTTATCTAGAATAAGCTTAATCAATTGAGATTTAGGTTTAAAATCAATAAATGCCTCTTTGCCTATAAACCCTTTTTTATCCATTTTCACAGTCCATTTGAGATTACTCTCAAGGGGGGTGACGTCATCATTTAGCTCATGTCCATAGAGAGGATAGCAAACTTCTAGTCTTAAAACATCCCTTGCCGCCAGTCCACATGGAATAACACCAAGACCCATAAATTTATCCCACAACAATTTTATCTCATCGTGTGAAGCAAAAATTTCAAAACCATCTTCACCTGTATAGCCAGTTCTAGCAATAATCATCTCTTTATTTTGTTCACAGCTATAATACTCTTTAGGGAAGAGGATTTCTGACTTTTCAAGAATTTCTTGTGCTTTTGGTCCTTGTAATGCAAGCAAAGAATATTTTTGAGAATGGTTTACAAGAGAGCAGTTAAAATCTTTAACCTTTTCTTTCATCCAATTAAAATCTTTATCAATATTTGAAGCATTAACACAAATAAGAGCTTTGTTGACCTCAAGTTTATAAACAATAAGATCATCAATAATAGTCCCATTGTCTCTGCATAAAGGAGCGTAAATGGCCTTACCCATAGGGCTCTTTTCAATTTCGTTAGGGAGAAGATAGTTTAAAAATTGATAGGTCTGTTCTCCTTCAACAAAAAATTCACCCATATGACTCACATCAAACATGCCTACATTATTTCTCACGGCAAGGGTTTCTTCTTTTACTGACGTATATTGAATAGGCATTTGCCATCCAGCAAAGTCCGCCATTTTTGCATTTAATTCTTGGTGTTTTTCAAAAAGAGATGTCTTATTCATGATTATCAGCCGCCTTAAATAAATTTTCAATCAAGCTTAATACAGTTAATGGTCCAATCCCACCAGGGACAGGGGTAATTGCACTACATTTATCCTTGGTATTTTCAAAATTGATATCTCCGCAGAGTTTATCATTTACTCGATTAATGCCTACATCAATAAGAACTTGATTTTGCTCACTATTCAAGTAGCTCTCATCAAGAAAATTACCCTTTCCAATTGCGACAACAATAATATCAGCTTTTTTTGTCTTCTCTTTTATATTTTTTGTTTGAGAGTGGCATAATGTTACTGTTGCACTTCGATTCGTCATGAGCATCGCAAGGGGTTTGCCGACAATCATGCTTCTGCCGATAATGACAACATCCTTTGCTTTTAAATCAATTTTATAAAAGTCGCAAACACTGAGTACCCCTTTAGGAGTACATGGTAAAAGAGCATCTTCGTTACCAGTCATTGCAGCGTGAATATTATTAGGATGAAAGCCATCAATATCTTTGTGGGAAGCTATTAAGGTTGAAACATCAATATGAGAAAGCTGTTTTGGTAGTGGTAGTTGAACAATCGCACCATGAACATTGTCATCGGAGTTGATTTTGTTTGTCTCGGTCAATAGATCATTCTCACTACATTTCTCATCTAGATGAACTAGCTCAAATTTTGCTCCAACTTTTTCACATAATTTTTGTTTGTTTTTAATATAAGAAAGGCTTGCAGGGTTATTGCCCACGAGAATGACTTTCATAAAAGGAGCAATGCCTCTTTTTTTCAATGTTTCACACTTATTCTTAAGAATTTCAGTAGTTTGTTCAACGATTGGTTTTGAGCTTAAAAGTGTAGACATTTATGATCCATAATTGTGTGCTTGCCCAAACGATAAAACATGCGATAAGAAATGACTATATATGAGCGCGTTTATTTTTTATTTTGGATTAGGTATGCAGCTTTTTGGAATCGCTGCAGTCGGTCTATGTTTTTTTTCGGGAATTACCCAGGGTGATTACGGTCGGATAGAGCTTGCGCAGCTTATTATCGGGAGTGTTGTTTTTTATACTGGGAGTTATTTTAAAAATAAGACCCAGTCCTAGACTCATCCTTATCGCACAGATACAATGATTTATGCTTATCCTAGGTATTGATCCAGGTTCCCAGAAAACAGGTTACGGACTCATTGAGGCCCACGGTAATAAAGTCAGCTATCTTGATTCAGGTGTTATTCGCTATAACCTCAAAGAAGATTTTTTTAATAGATTAGGGGAGATTCACCTCAAGACAATCGAGCTAGTTAAAAAAACTTCCCCTGATTGCATTGCCCTAGAGTCTTTAATTTATGTTAAAAGCCCAACCGCAATAATAAAACTCTCTCAATCAAGAGGAGTTATGTTGGCAGCTTTTCTTGCAGAATATAAAAATAGAATTTTTGAATATTCACCTAATTTAATAAAATCAACAGTCTCAGGCCACGGACATGCAAGCAAGGAAGGCGTTCAAAAAATGTTGCAGATGATTTTAGGTAAAAGTGAATTTGAAACTGATGATGAGAGTGACGCTTTGGCTATTGCCATTTGTCATGCGATACATAGAAATAGTGATATCCCAAGGTCCAAGAGCAAGTCAATACGGAAAAGCTCATCTCTTGCACAGGCCTTAGAACACAAGGTGAAGCAGCTATGATTGGATATATCTCAGGTGAAGTTATTTACAGTGACCCAGCCAAGGTCGTACTTAAAACGGCTAGTGGAATTGGGTATGAAATTTTTTATTCCCAAATGGTATCGGTTGGACAAGAGAAAGAACTTTTTATTTCTCAAATCATAAGAGAGACCTCTCAAGATTTATTTGGCTTTGATAGCTATGAAGAAAAAGAATTTTTTGAACTGCTGTTAAGTGTAAATGGGGTAGGTCCAAAATCAGCTTATTCTTTATTAAATAATTTAGGTGCTAAGGCCCTGACTAATGCTGTTTTACTTGAAAATAAAAAAGCTCTTCAACAAGCACCTGGGATTGGGCCCAAGGCTGCGGCTCAAATTATTTTAACCATGAAGGATAAGGTTAAAAAACTTTCTCTTGCAACAGTTTCAGCAGTCCAAGTATCAAAAGATAGTAATCTTATATTTGAAGATAACTTTATTCAAGATGCCCTACTTGCTTGTCGAGAGCTTGGTTTTCAGGATGCAAAGATATTATCCAAGGCCCAAATGATAGTGGAATCTAAAAGTGTCAAATCCTCAGAAGAGCTGATTAAACTTGTTCTTCAAGAGTTAAGGTAAATCATGCAAGAAAATATTACTCAACCTAATGCAACACCATCTGAATATGAGCAGGAAGTAAGGCTTAGGCCCCGTGGCTTTAATGAATATATTGGCCAAGAAAAAGTTGTAAGTAATATTGAAATTATGGTGAAGTCAGCCAAGAAAAGAAAAGCAGCGATGGACCATGTTCTATTATCAGGCCCTCCTGGTTTAGGGAAAACATCTCTCGCCATGATCATAGCCGGAGAGTTAAGTAGTGAACTACACATGGTCTCAGGTCCGGCCATCGAGAAAAAAGGTGATTTGGCAGCAGTTCTTACAAATCTAAAACCCTTAGATGTTTTGTTTATTGATGAAATTCACAGAATGCATATTTCAGTTGAAGAAATTCTTTATTCGGCAATGGAAGATTATCGCCTCGATATTTTAATTGGAGAAGGAGCATCAGCTAGAACGATGCAAATTGATCTGGTTCCTTTTACTTTAATTGGTGCAACAACCAGAGCTGGCCTTCTTTCAAATCCACTGCGTGATAGGTTTCAGGCCCACTTGCATTTTGATTTTTATTCCCCGAAAGAATTAGCCGTTATCTTGGAAAATAATTCAAAAAAATTAAAACTCAGCCTTTCCAAAGAAGCTTTAGAAAGTATATCAACCCGGTCTCGTGGAACTCCTCGGATTGCCAATAGAATCTTAAGGCGTGTAAGAGATTTTGCTATCGTTGAGGATAAAGAAGTTGTAGGGGCCAAAGAGGTTTCCCAAGCACTGCACCTCTTAGATATTGATAATCTGGGACTTGATTCCATGGATCGAAAAATTCTTAATGTAATTAAAGACTTCTATTCCGGTGGGCCAGTAGGAATCGATGCTTTGAGCGCAACTCTAGGTGAAGATAAGCAGACTATCGAAGATGTTTATGAACCTTTCTTATTAAAAAATGGCCTTCTACTTAGAACCCCAAGAGGTAGAACTCTATCAGAGCAGGCCATTAACCATATCAACTCGCAAAACTGAGAATAGCTTTTTTGTACCTTTTTGACTGAGCATCAGTAAGCATACCCGAGTTTTATACTCAGCCCTTTGGAAGAAAAGGTTATAATATTGATGGCTTAGCTTTTTGATAAGCCTTGCCACATCGCCATAAATCCCTTATAAAATATGACTCTTGGGGCAATTTTTTTACTCGTGTTTTTATGTCGACTTCGTATATACTTTTAAAACACGCATTTAAATGAGAGACCTGGGAGAATTAGCTTTATTTTAATAAAAGGCCAGGGTCATGTTATATCAAAGAACTATTGCTAGAGATATTATCGTAACAGGAATTGGAATCCATTCTGGGAAAAAGGTTACGATGCACCTTTATCCCTCTGATTGCGATACAGGCGTTCAATTCAAAAGAGTTGATGTGAAAGGTGCCAGTTGGGTAAAAGCAGATGCCCTAAGTGTTGGAGCAACTGAAAACAACACAACAATTGGAGCAGGTGCTGAAGCTATTCATACAGTAGAACACCTTCTCTCAGTTTTCTATGGCCTTGGAATTAATAATGTTAAAATTGAAATCGATGGCCCTGAAGTTCCTATTATGGATGGTTCAGGAGCTTCTTTTGTTTTCCTTTTAAAAGAAACTGGTCTTAAAATTCTTAATAAATCAAAAAAATTCTTAGTTGTTCTGGATAAAGTAAGAGTTGATTTCGAAGATAAGTGGGCAACAATTGAGCCTCATCCAAATCTTAGCGTGGAATCAACCATTGTATTTGCTCATCCTAAGATTAAAAAACAAAATTTTAGCTTTGAGTTTTCTTGTGAAAATTATATTGAGCAAATCTCTCGTGCCAGAACTTTTGGAATGTTAAGAGATGTTGATATGCTGAAAAGAAAAGGCCTTATTAAAGGTGGTTCTTTAGATAATGCTATTGTTTTGGATGATTATAATGTTGTTAACCCTGAAGGCCTGAGATTTGAAGATGAGTTTATTCGTCATAAAATTTTAGATACTATTGGTGACGTGAGTCTTCTTGGTTATGAAATAGCAGGAAAGATTACTACCTATAAGTCAGGCCATAATGTCCATAACCTTCTTTGTAGAAAGCTTTTAGAAACTCCAAGTGCCTATGAAGTCGTTTCGGCCACTTCTTTAGAGGATCAGGTAAGAGATTCTTTTACGCTTCCTCAGGCCATCTCAGTAACACACTAAAACTTTCAATTAGTGCAAATCTCACTTAGAATTTATTGTAGAAATCAATAATTTGGTATAGATAAGTGCCCTAAGGAGCATTCATGCGTTTATCAAAAGGCTATTGGACAACTTACAAGGAAAATCCAAGCGATGCTGAAATTCCATCTCACCAACTAATGATGAGAGCGGGTCTTATTTTTAAGACAGCTGCAGGAATTTATTCTTATTTGCCCATGGCCCTAAGGGCAATTAAAAAAATCGAAGCCATTATTCGTAAAGAGCATACAAAAATCGATGCCCATGAAATACAGATGAGTATGGTAACGCCGGCTGACCTATGGAAAGAGTCAGGTCGTTGGGACACTATGGGTTCAGAGATGGCAAGACTTAAAGATGCCGCTGGCCGAGATATGTGCTTATCTCCGACTAACGAGGAGACTATTACTGATATTTTTAGAATGACAGTGAACTCTTATAAGCAACTTCCAGTGAGTTTGTATCAAATTAATACTAAGTTTCGTGATGAATTAAGACCTCGATTTGGCCTTATGCGTGGCCGTGAGTTTCTCATGAAGGATGCTTATAGCTTTCATATTAATAAAGAATCCTTGGATAAAACTTATGATGATTTTTATAAGTGTTATTCCAATATCTTTAAATCAATGGGCTTAGATTACATGATCGTTGAAGCTGATGCCGGCGCCATGGCCAGTGGCGATCAGAAAACGCATGAGTTTCAAGTTATTGCTGATAATGGCGAAGATACAGTGGTTGTTTGCAAGGAAACAGGCTATGCCGCTAATGTGGAAAAAGCTGTAACGACTCGTGGGAAACTCGAGTTTTTACCAGCGAGTGAGTTAAAAGAAGTATCAACTCCTAATACAAAAACGATAGTAGATGTTTGTAAATTACTTAATAAACCAGAGTATCAAAGTTTAAAATCTTTGGTTTATACTGCGGTCTATGGTGAAAAAGAAGTGAACTATCTTATTTTGCTTTTGGGTGATGATACTTTGAATGAAGTAAAACTTAAGTCCCACTTAAGTTGTGATCACTTAACACCTGCGACAGATTCGACTCTTAAGAGTTTAAATTTACCTATTGGCTTTATTGGTCCTGTGAATTCTTCCATCTCTGTTATTTATGATAAGGCCATTGACTTGGAAAAATCTTATATAACGGGCGCTGGGAAAGTTGATATGCACTTGGAGGGTTTTGTTCCAAGCCGAGATTCAAAAAATTTCAAACAAGCAGACTTGAGACTTGCTAAAGCTGGAGATCTTGATTCAACAGGGAAAAGTAAAATAGAAATAAAAAAAGGTATTGAAGTTGGCCACATCTTTCAACTGGGAGATAAATACACCAAAAGTATGAAGGCCACAGTTTTAGATCAAAATGGGAAAGCCGTTGCACCTTTAATGGGATGCTATGGAATTGGCGTAACCAGGACCATGCAAGCTGCCATTGAACAGAACCACGATGAAAATGGCATTATTTGGCCAAAAGAAATAGCTCCCTACCAAGTATATTTTGGCTTGATCGCAAAAAAAGCTCCAACTAAAGAGTTAGCTGAAAAACTTTACAAGGATTTGCTTGAGGCAGGCTTTGAAGTTTTATTTGACGATAGGGGCACAGGGCCTGGTCCGATGTTTAAAGATGCAGATCTAATAGGGTTACCTCTCAGAATTGTTTTAGGGGAGCGCGATTATGAAAAAACAGGTGAAGTTGAAATAGCTATTCGTAAGACAGGTGAAAAGATAAACGTAAAACTAGAAAGCGATGTTACA
>CAYGUN010000053.1:0-3590 GCA_964353025.1 uncultured Bacteriovoracaceae bacterium | reverse complement strand
CTGAACTTAAAAAGTGCTGGGATAAAATTTAATGCAAGATTTAATTACAGGTGTTCATAGTGTCGCTCATGCTCTTCAAAATCCGAAGAGAAATTTAAGTAAGCTTTATTTGAATGAAGAAGGTAAAACTGAGCTTCAAAAAAAATATAACTTATTAGCAAAGAATTTTAATAGTGAAGTTTTAAAAAATCATCATTTACAAGAAAAAGCCAAAGAATTCTTTAATGCCAATGATCAAAAATTCACTCGCCTCCCATCGGGACTCCTTCTCGTTGCAGATTCCATTGAAGAGAAGGATTCAAACTGGCTTTATAAGGAAGTTGAAACTAAAAACAATTTAAAAATTTTAGTACTAGATCAAATAACTGACATTCATAATGGTGCAGCCATTTTTCGAACGGCTGCTTTTTTTGGTGTCGATATTATTCTTTTGCCTCAAAAAGGCAGTTTCTCCTTAACGGCAGGATTTTTTCGTATCAGCTCAGGTTCCCGTGAGCATATTGAAATTGTTCGATCTTCGAGTTTTCCAAAAACTGTTAGCAAGCTTATTGAGCGCGGCGTGGAAGTTTTGGCACTCGATGAACATGCCAAGGAGTCTAATTTGGTTAAGGCCACTTCAAATAGGGCCCTAGTTCTTGGAGCTGAGGAGACCGGAATCTCAAATGCCTTACTAAGGTTGATAGATAGACATGTAAGCCTTGCGTCATTGGGAAATATTCAATCTCTTAATGTTTCAGTGGCGTCTGCCCTGGCCATGCAGAAATCTTTTGCCTAAAACTTGAAAAACTCTTTACGTTTAAGTCACTTAGCTTTATAAAAATCTTCACGAGATGATTTAGCTGGTTTAGCTCAGTTGGTAGAGCAGCAGTTTTGTAAACTGCCGGTCGTAGGTTCGACTCCTATAACCAGCTCCATTTTTGGCGTGGTTCCCGAGTGGCTAAAGGGAGCAGACTGTAAATCTGCCGGCGTATGCCTTCGGTGGTTCGAATCCACCCCGCGCCACCACTTTTAAACTTGTAGTTTATCAGTGGGTTGGTTATTATACTTTTTAATGTTAGCGGGTGTAGCTCAGTTGGTAGAGCACCAGCCTTCCAAGCTGGGGGTCGAGAGTTCGAGCCTCTTCGCCCGCTCCATTATTTTTCATACCTTAGAAATTCACTCTTTGGTTCTTAACTCTTAACTCTTAACTCTTAACAATAAGGCATCAGCTTCCCACTATTGAGATTTCTGTATTTTATTGAAGCATATGTTATAATTTACTAATGATAATACTCATTTCACTGTTCTTAAACTTGAGCGCTCAGGAGGCACTAGTTGAGTTTAATTTAGATAAAATCCTTTTGTCTCAAAAACCCTTCATTGAAACTATTTGGCAGATTAGCCAAGGCACCATGGACCCCAATTCTATTCAAAAAGAATTACAAGAGCTTAGTTGTAACTGTCCAAAAGAAGGAATGTTAAAAAAAGAAAAAGAAGTGCATGTTAATATAGGATTGGATGAAAAGGGGTATGTGATTGCTGAAAATATTTACCTTTCAGCGGAATCAGCACAATCTGGCTACTATCCAACACCTCAAAAAATTATAGGAACAATCATTCATCTTCATACTCACCCTTTTCAAGAGAGCTTTCAGAGAGTCATACATTCCCCTCAAGATTTAAAAGAATTTGTGACAAGACTTAGGAGGGAAAAGGCTTCTATTAATAGGATTTATTCGGTGAAAAGTGGAGAGTTAATTTATAGTATTGTGGTTAATGATACGGCTATGGCATTGAAGTATTTCGACGGTCTTGAATTAAAAGTAAAAGAGAAGGGTTTTGAGTCTTTAGTTACTTTTATAGAAAAAGATTACTGGGCCCACAAAAGTACTGGTGATATTTTTGAAGATACGCATCGATCGGTAAAAAGAGTGATTGGTAAAAGTGAGAATTCGGGGATTCGGTTGATAAAACTTAATCTTAACACCGGGACATCAGAAATAATCAATTAATGACTCGGCCTGTCTTATAAAGAGGTTTTCAGCTAATTGAATATAACTTATAAATACACTTAAAATTAAGCTCACGTGGCTCAGCGGTAGAGCACTTCCTTGGTAAGGAAGAGGTCACGGGTTCGATTCCCGTCGTGAGCTCCATTTTTTAGTGATTTTTCATTGACGAGGGGCTTATCTGGATATAGAAATGACCAGATATAGAATCTTGTCAGATAGTGTTATAAATTGGATACTCATTGAGTTTCGAAAATAGATAAGTATTTTTAGGAGAAAAGAAATGGCAAAGGAAAAATTCGACCGTAGTAAGCCACACGTCAACATCGGTACAATCGGGCACGTTGACCATGGTAAAACAACATTAACAGCAGCGATCACGATGACTTTAACAAAAATTCATGGTGGAGATGCTAAAAACTATGCAGATATTGATAATGCTCCAGAGGAAAAAGCTCGTGGTATTACAATCAATACTTCACACGTAGAGTACCAAACAGCTAATCGTCACTATGCTCACGTTGATTGTCCAGGTCACGCTGACTATGTTAAAAACATGATTACTGGTGCTGCTCAAATGGATGGTGCTATTCTTGTTGTTTCTGCAGCAGACGGCCCAATGCCTCAAACTAGAGAGCATATTCTTCTTGCTCGTCAGGTTGGTGTTCCAGCAGTTGTTGTTTTCTTAAATAAAGTAGATCAAGTTGATGATGAAGAATTATTAGAGCTTGTTGAAATGGAAGTTCGTGAACTTCTTTCTTCATATGACTTCCCAGGAGATGATATTCCAATCGTTGCTGGTTCTGCACTTGCAGCAGTTGAAGAAAAAAATGATGAAATTGGTAAAAATAAAATTATTGAACTAATGGACAGAGTTGATGAATATATTCCAACTCCAGAAAGAGCAATTGACTTAGATTTTCTTATGCCAGTTGAAGACGTTTTCTCAATTTCAGGTCGTGGTACAGTTGTTACTGGCAGAGTTGAAAGAGGGATCGTTAAAGTTGGTGAAGAGATTGAAATCATTGGTATTAGAGATGCTCAAAAAACAACTGTTACTGGTGTTGAGATGTTCAGAAAACTTCTTGATGAAGGTAGAGCTGGGGACAACGTGGGTATCCTTCTTCGTGGTACAAAAAGAGACGATGTTGAGCGTGGACAGTGTTTGATTAAGCCAGGAACTGTTAATCCACATAATAAATTTAAGTGTGAAGTTTATATTCTTACTAAAGAAGAAGGTGGGAGACATACTCCAATCTTCAAAGGTTACCGTCCACAATTCTATTTTAGAACTACAGACGTGACTGGTGCTGTTACTCTTAATGATGGTGTTGAAATGATTATGCCAGGAGATAACACTTCTTTTGCTGCGGAATTAATTACTCCAATTGCTATGGAGAAAGGTCTTCGTTTCGCAATTCGCGAAGGTGGACGTACAATCGGTGCCGGAACGGTTACTGAAATTTTAGCGTAATTTCTTTTCTTGAAATATAAAAGCCCCGCAAGTCGGGGCTTTTTTTTTCTCAACGGGCGTATAGCTCTAACGGGAGAGCGGCTGATTCCAAATCAGTAGGTTGGGGGTTCGAATCCCTCTGGGCCCGC
>CAYGUN010000052.1:9008-11705 GCA_964353025.1 uncultured Bacteriovoracaceae bacterium | reverse complement strand
GTAAAACTTGATATTAAGAAAATGGGAGATAGGGTTCAGCAAGTTGTGAGTGATACGACGAAAGGAATCGATTTTCTGATGAAGAAAAACAAGATTACTGTTTTTACAGGTATGGGATCTTTTAAAGATAAAAATACTATCGAAATCAAAGGGAAAAAGAGTGAGATGATTAAGGGCAAGAATATTGTTATTGCAACAGGCTCTAAACCCTCTTCTCTGCCAGGAATTACCATTGATAAAAAGCGAGTCATTAGCTCTACTGAAGCGCTAAAACTTGCAGAAGTACCAAAGCATTTAGTTGTTATTGGGGCAGGTGTTATTGGTTTAGAGTTAGGTTCTGTCTTTTGTCGTCTTGGCGCTAAAGTGAGTGTCGTGGAATTTGCTGACTCCATTATTGGAATGATGGATAAAGATCTGGGCCGTGAGTTGCAGAAGTCGCTTAAGAAAGAGGGAATTGATTTCTATCTCTCTCATGGGGTGAAATCAGTAGACTCAAAAGGAAATAAAGTCACTGTTAAGGCCGATGCTCGTGATGGTGGTAAAGAATTAGTGCTTGAAGGTGACTATTGTCTAGTGGCCGTTGGCAGAAAAGCTTACACTGATGGACTTGGGTTAGAGAAAGCAGGTCTTGAGTTAACTGAGCGTGGAATTATTCCAACGGACGATCATCTGAGAACGAAAGTCGATAATATTTTTGCTATAGGGGATGTGACTAAAGGGGCGATGCTTGCTCATAAGGCCGAAGAAGAAGGCGTATTTGTCGCTGAAGTATTGGCAGGGCAGAAACCCCATATTGATTATAACCTCATTCCTGGGGTTGTTTACACGTGGCCTGAGGTCGCAAGTGTTGGACAAACGGAACAACAATTAAAAGATGCTGGAATTCCTTATAAAAAAGGATCTTTTCCTACTAAGGCCAGTGGCCGAGCACGCGCTTCAAACGAATCGGCAGGTTTTGTTAAGGTTCTGGCCCATAAAGAGACAGATGAAATATTGGGAGTTCATATGATTGGTCCAAGGTGTGCTGATATGATTGCTGAAGCGGTTTTAGCAATGGAATACAAAGCGTCAGCAGAAGATATCGCAAGAACTTGTCATGCTCATCCTACATATACGGAATCCTTCAAAGAAGCTGCGATGGCCGCGACTGATAATAGGGCAATTCACATCTGATTAAACGTTAGATCTGATTTTTTTAAAGCTTTCAAA
Organism: uncultured Bacteriovoracaceae bacterium; assembly: GCA_964353025.1. Taxonomy (GTDB): domain Bacteria; phylum Bdellovibrionota; class Bacteriovoracia; order Bacteriovoracales; family Bacteriovoracaceae; genus CALFYV01. The sequence goes on along the minus strand of CAYGUN010000052.1, from coordinate 10,496 downwards.
AGCATTAAGACAATTTGGTGCTGGCAGGAATTTTAAGGTTTGAGTTTCTTGAATTTCTTCAACGCCTGCAATCATCCCGCTGATTTTAAGCTCTCCCAAGTTTCCATTGACATTATAATCTAGGCAAAGTGTGAGAAGTCTTGCCCCATCTTCTCTGTAATGAGCAGTGGAGAGAAGGATAGAGTCATCATTCACTTCCAGGACTTTAAGGTCAAGATTTATCTCCTGAAACTGAGCATTGATGAAATTCGCATTCATAAAAAGACTGTCAATATCATCTTGCAAGAAGGCCTGACTCGTTAATCCCAATAGATCTTCATAGGCATCATCTTCTTCCTCGTTCATCTCTTTAATGAGCTCTTCTAACTCTTGGAATGGAGGGGGTCTTACAACGAGTTCATTTGTGACATAAGCTGTGAGTCCTGTTTTATCTTTATCAACGCCAATGAAAATATTATCAAATTCACTATTGAGCAGATGTTCTTTTGAAGCGGAGATACTCGTTGCAATAGTTGTATTTTTAATCCCGTTGCGGCTGAGGTAATTATTGACTTGATTGAGCTTAAGCCTATCAAGATCGATAAGAAGAATTCTTTTTCCTACTAATGATTTAGTTAGTTTACCCAAATCAAGTTCCCTCTTTATGCTTGGCCCAACTTCTATTAATCCTATCTAACAAATCTTCCGTCTTCCAAGGTTTTAATAGATAGTTGGATGCACCCATGCTTATACAATCTAAAACCATATCTCTATCATTTTCTGAAGTGAGCATGATGATAGGTTTTTTATAATTCATTATATTATCTCTGATTTCTTTAAGAAGCTCGTACCCTGATACTTGAGGCATATGATAATCTAAAATGAAAACATCTATTTTCTCTTTCTTCATAAACTTTCTGGCCTCAATGACAGAATGAGCGATATGAACCTTGCCTGTAAATCCAGACGCACGAATATCTTTGACTACATTAAGTAGTACGCGGGAGTCGTCATCAACGACGAGAAAATTGGTAGTAAAAGGTGCTTTGCACATCTGCTAAGCTGCATCCTTTTCTTCAGAAGTATCAATTGCATCCTCGTTAACTTTATCTTGATGAAGTTTAATGAGAGATTCTACAATTTGTTTTACTTCTTCAGGGTTATCAATAAAAAAACAGGTGTATTTCTTTTTGTTTTTAAGAGCAAACGTAACTGTTCCAAAACTGGTTGGGCCAGTTAGGTTAAAAACTTCAGCTATATCCAGGATAGCAAACTTTATGGCCTTGGTTTTAAAAGGGGATTTAATAATAATGGAATTTTTGAAAATAATAAGTCTGTGGTAGCTGTCATAAATTGTAAAACCCGTGATAAGACAACTCAAGCTACTGCCAAGGAAAATAAAATAGTCACCCAGGCTTTGTTCTGGAAAAAGTGACTTCATAACAAAAAATTGCAAGACCATAAAAAAGACGAGAATGGGGATAACCACAACCAAATGATCGAGATGAT
>CAYGUN010000052.1:0-8908 GCA_964353025.1 uncultured Bacteriovoracaceae bacterium | reverse complement strand
AAGACCATAAAAAAGACGAGAATGGGGATAACCACAACCAAATGATCGAGATGATTTTTGTGCTCAACATTTTTTATAAGTTCACTCATAGTATAGTATCGTCAAATGAGGGGAAAAATTAAAGCTTAGTTAATATCTGAGTGGAGGAACTATGCTTGATTCAGGGTTGAGCTTTTTAGTCCAGAATGTCGAACCGATGGTCTTTTTTAAACCTCCATGTTATGATTTTTGAGCATATCATTTAACTGACTATAACGCTTGGAGTAATTTATGAGTAATCGAGTTGATTCGTTCAAATCTCAAAAGACACTAGAGGTTTCTGGTAAGTCCTATACTTTTTTTAGTATTAAGGAAGCTCAGAAAAATGGTCTTGGAAATTTAGAAAAACTTCCAAAATCACTTAAAGTATTAACTGAGAATCTTTTGAGAAATGAAGATAACTTTACTGTAAAGAAAGATGACTTAGAGGCCATGAATACATGGGCCAAAGTAAAGAAATCAACTCATGAAATTCAATTTTATCCGGCTCGAGTGATGATGCAAGATTTCACAGGTGTTCCGGCCGTGGTTGATTTAGCGGCCATGAGAGATGCTATGAAAAACTTAGGAGGAGACCCTAAGAAAATTAATCCTCAGGTTCCAGTCGAACTTGTTATTGATCACTCCGTAATGGTGGATAATTATGGTGCCGCAAGTTCATTTGATGAAAACGTAAAATTAGAATTTGAAAGAAATAACGAGCGTTATGAGTTTTTGAAATGGGGGCAATCGGCTTTTGATAATTTTAAAGTTGTTCCTCCTGGCACAGGAATTATTCATCAAGTCAATCTTGAAAATACAGCGCAGGTCGTTTGGACAAAAGATGAAGATGGAAAAACTCTAGCTTATTGCGATACTCTCGTTGGAACTGATTCACATACAACCATGATTAATGGACTGGCCGTTCTGGGCTGGGGAGTTGGTGGTATTGAAGCAGAAGCTGCCATGCTAGGGCAAGCTGTTACTATGCTTATTCCTGAAGTGGTTGGCTTTAAGTTAGAAGGAAACCTTTCTGAAGGGACAACGGCAACAGACCTTGTGTTAAGAGTTGTTGAAATGCTTAGAAAAAAAGGTGTGGTTGGTAAATTTGTGGAATTCTATGGTGATGGGTTGGCTTCGCTATCACTTGCCGATCGTGCGACTATCGCAAATATGGCACCAGAGTATGGTGCGACTATGGGATTTTTCCCCATTGATGAAGAGACCATTAATTATCTGCGCTTTACAGGAAGAGAAAGCGCGCGCGCTGACCTAGTTGAAGCCTATGCAAAAGAGCAAGGTCTTTGGAGAAATAAGGGTGATGCTCCTGTTTTCACTGACACGCTTGAGCTTGATATCTCGACTGTGCAGCCGGCGATTGCAGGACCTAAAAGACCACAAGACAGGATCCTTTTAAAAGATGCTTCTGCTCAATTTGAAAAAGATATGAAAGAGACTTTTAAAGTTTCAGCTGCAGATATGAAAAAAGAATCCAAGGTTGATGGTGCTGACTTTGCCATTAAGCAAGGTGATGTTGTTATTGCGGCCATCACGAGCTGTACTAATACATCAAACCCTTCAGTCATGTTGGCCGCGGGTCTTGTGGCCAGAAAAGCTGCAGCTTTGGGACTTAAGGTTAAGCCATGGGTTAAGACTTCACTTGCTCCAGGATCTCAAGTCGTATCCGACTATTTAGAAGCCGCTGGAGTTCAAAAAGATCTTAACACTCTTGGTTTTAATTTAGTGGGATATGGTTGCACTACTTGTATTGGAAATTCAGGTCCATTGAAGCCAGAGTTTTCTAAGGCCATTCAAAGTGCTGATCTTGTTGCCGCAGCGGTGCTCTCTGGAAACAGAAACTTTGAAGGAAGAATCTCACCTGATGTAAAAGCTAACTACCTTGCCTCGCCTCCACTTGTTGTGGCCTATGCCATTGCAGGAAATATGAATATAAACATCACCAGTGATGCTATTGCTCAAACTGCTGATGGAAAAGATGTTTATCTTAAAGACATTTGGCCAAGTAATAAAGAAATTACCGATACATTAAGAACGGCCCTAACTCCAGCGATGTTCTCATCTCGCTACAAAGATGTTTATCAAGGGACAAAAGAATGGCAGGCCATTCAAACCAGCACGGGGGAGACATATTCTTGGAATTCAAAATCCACTTATATTCAAAACCCTCCATTTTTTGAAGGAATGGGGGCCAAGCCTGCGGCTGTAACTGATATTACTAATGCCAAGATTGTGGCCATCCTAGCTGATTCTACAACGACGGATCATATTTCACCTGCTGGAAATATCAAAGGTGATTCACCTGCAGGAAAATACTTACAAGATAATGGTGTCCATATTAAGGACTTTAACTCTTATGGCTCTCGTCGTGGAAATGACAGAGTCATGACGAGAGGAACTTTTGCTAATATCCGTATCAAGAATGAAATGCTCAATGGAGTTGAGGGTGGTTATACCAAGTACATTCCAACTGGTGAGCAGATGTCTATTTACGATGCGGCCATGAAGTATAACGAAGATGGAACTCAACTAGTTGTTGTTGCTGGAAAAGAGTATGGGACCGGTAGTTCTCGTGACTGGGCCGCAAAAGGAACAAGGTTGCAAGGCATACGTGCTGTTATAGTTGAAAGTTTTGAAAGAATTCACAGATCAAATCTTATTGGTATGGGAGTCTTGCCTCTTCAGTTTACCGGTAGTGATAATAGAAAAACTTTAAACCTCAAGGGAGATGAAATTTTTTCTATTAAAGGAATTAATGCTCTTAAGCCAGGTGGAACTCTTGAAGCTGTTATTCAGTATGCTGATGGGAAGTCAAAAACAGTGACTGTTCAATCTCGAATTGATACGGCCAATGAGCTTGAATACTATAAAAATGGTGGGATTCTTCACTATGTTTTAAGGAACTTAAACTCTTAAAACCTGATTTATTTTTGATTCATATAGTAAAAAGGGGATTTTTATCCCCTTTTTAATTTCTAGACCTTATGAGTCTTTTTCCGCCCAGCAACGGCTATTTTTTACGGCCCTAAGAAGAAAATTAAGCATAAAAACATGTCTTCTCATCTGCCTTCGGTAACGATGCTCTTTGACAGGGTTAAAAAGTCCTAAAACTGAGAAAATTTGAAAGGGGTTTTTTTGTATCCATCTCCAAGAACCTATTTCAAGTGTGAGTGGAATAAAAGTCATTGGATTTTCACGTTTTTCATTCTCGATAAGTAAGTAATCCCAAAGATCACCATGGGTGACATAATTTTTGGTTTGCGGCTCAATTTTGTAGATATGATTAGGAAAAGTATCATCAAAAAGTTTTTGAAGTTTAATGAATTGATCATAATAAGGGAATTTTTCATCTCGGCATTTGGCCCATGGATACCAAATTTGATCTGTGTTTCCAAAACCCGAATGAAAATCCATGGTAATACATACTGAAGAGGGGAAAACTTCTTCTTTAAAGAAATCAACTACAGCTTGAGTTTCTATTTCGAGTTTATCCTCGTCACCTCGGTGCCATGCCAGTTTTTTAGAAAGTCTGTGTCCTGATAAAAGCCATGTGGTTTCCTTAGGATCTGCTTCAACAGGGCAGTTGCGCATAAGATCAACATTATTTGGATTGCATCTCCAATGAAAGGCAGTACCTGCAGGATTTACAATAGGAATGGCAATAAGACGTCTATTGGAAAACCAATCACGAAGATCATCATCCCATCCAAGTGATTGAGTGATTGTTTTTAAATAGGATAGAACAACTTGGGTACCTATTCTTTCAAGTCCATGAACTCCACCGATAAGAACAACTGTTGGAAGTGTCTTATCATCTGGCCCATAAATAAGCGCATCAATAGGGAAGCGCTCGAAACCACAGTCAACATGCGCAATAGTTTTGCGTTTTATAATGTCTGGGTGGGCCTCAGCTAAATAATCTATATCTTTTAGCTCGGGTAATAAGCTATATAACTTACTCATAAATTGATTCTAAACTCAATTCTAACTTAATGAAATCAGGAAATGTTTCCGCCATCGTGTTTTAATTTTTTTTCATCATTTTTAGAAATTTTCCGAATAGCTTACTAACGAAGTAGGAGTCAAATGCCTCGATTATCACTTATTATCACCAGTTTTGGCCTACTCTTGGGTGTTTTTATTTATTCGTTCAGGGATTCTAATAATTCTGTCTTTGACAGATCTCCCGCTTCTGTTGAGAACAAATACAGTGACCAAACTTTTATTGAGGCCGTTATTTCAAGTCGAAAGGTGAATAAAATAGTAAAAAGCTTTATTGAAACATCAAACTCTCTTTTTTTTATGAACTCTGATAGTTATCTTTGTTTCGAGTTAGGGAAGTCTGAGGTCGGAATGAATAAATTAAGAGAACTCGTGAATCGTTATTCTCATACGTGGCCAATTGGACAAAAACAAAGCGTTGAAAGTTTTATTAATAAATACCCTGAAGGATTTTCTAAAATTTGTCAAAATGATAACACAAAAAAGAAAAAAACTTATTTAATGCAAATAGGAATTAATGCGAGAGAAGTCTATGGCAATGTTTATCTGGATAAGCATTATAGCAGAAACTATCGAGAGTACTATGAGGCCTTGGAATTGAATATTGAAAAAGGGCATCAAGAGATTATTTATAAGGAAATCTCAAATTACTTAGGTCAAATAAGCTCTTCTAGTAAAAAAGATTTTAGTCACATGAAATTAGGTAAGGCCTGCTATGAGCTGGGTAAAATGATTCAGCCTTTCTATACTCTTAATACTTCTTATTTGAACTCTTCAGATAAAAATAATTCAGATGTTATTAAATCTTACGGGGAGCTTGGAAGAAGTATGGCCTCGGTTGGTCCTCTTTGCCATGGGAATAAATCAGACATAGCAAAAAAGATGAATAAAATTAAAGAGTCTGCAAAAAAAGTGGGGCGTTATATAAGATAAAGGTGGGAGTGTAGATAATTTATTTCTGTTTGAGTCGACAGCTCAGACTTTTTTAAAGCATGGCCCCGAAGGGCCACGACTTACATCAAATCAAGTTTTATTCTGCCCTCAAAATGAATCGAAAGCTGCTAAATTATCATGCCCCAGTTCCATCTGGGCGTATTAAACAGTATTCAACTAGTGAGATTTACCTATGATAATATTAAGTAACTCTGCCTGCTCATTTACAGCTAAAATTTCTATAATTTTGCTAGTTGGAACCGCTCTTGTGCGTGCATTCGGTCCATAACTGGAAGTCGTGATGGCCCTCGTTATGCCTAAAACCTGTCCCTGACCGTTTAGCAAGGGAGAGCCTGAAGCTCCCGGAAATGCACTCGCGTGAAAAGAAAACATTTTGGTGGTGTTTTTCAATCTTTGCTTAATGCACTTCATTCTTCTTTTTTCTCTTCTTACTTCTTCACAATTTTTATAAAAGCCACGCACTTGATTTTGATAGATTCCACCTTGACCTGCAGAACCTTGAATTCCAAAACCATTTGAATTGTTCACACTATAATAAATGGTTCGGCCATCAGTATAACTTTTATCTTTCTTTTTTCCAAATTGGCGAAAGCGAGGGTTCTTTTCATTTATTTCATCTGAAAAGCTAAGAGCGGGTGAGAAGTCTTCTAAACTATATTGCTTCTTTTCAAATCGAAATGTTTGCATCTTTAGAAAGCATATATCTTCGAATGAATCGCAGTATAATATGTTTTCACAGCGCACACTTGTATTTACTATTTTTTCTTTCTTATTTGATTGCATAGGGAACACGACTTCAAAGTTATTGCATCCCCCTGAATACTCAGCAGGATAAACAACATGGTAATTGGTTGCCAGAATATTTTGCCCAATATGAAAAGCAGTTCCATTATGAATTGTTGTGCTCATAGTTGATGTAGAGCTTTTAGTTTTTGTTTGAAAAACAGATTTTGAAATATCATAAAAAAATATTAGATCTTCTTTATCTACAGTAATTAAATTGCCAGAACTTTTATGGCCAGTAATGCTGGTTTTCTTTTTATTAAGCTTAAACTGAGGTCCCTCAAGTTTGTTAATCTTGTTAACTTGAGGCTCAAGTTGAGGAATATAAAAAAGAGGAATTATTTCATATTGAGGGTTAATAGATGAGTATGAATAATTTGCAGTAAATATACTTGATAACACAACTAATGACAGAAATGCCCAAAACCTAAAATACAAAACTCTCTCCCAGAAAATGCCCTCTCACAGGCGTTAAAAGAATAAGAATATATTCACGAAGTTACGATAGTCATGTAGTATTTACATAGTGGAATGGGCCCAAGTTAAGAAAATGTAAGAAATGATTTTGAAAAATAAACTAATTAAGTTTTTACTAATAGCATTAACTATTATCTGTAACGCTTTTGTCGCATTTTACTTTTGGGCATCTGCAACATCGTTAAGCGTTGGAGAGCATAAGGCAAAGATAGAAGTCATTGATTCGGCCTATCCGCAAAAATATAACAGGACGAGTTTAAGGGTTTTGACTTGGAATTTGGCCTTTGCTCATGGGCAGGGCTCTGAGGGAGTTAACTATATTCCCAAAACTCGTCTTGAGCACTTAGATACATTGAGAAAAATGGGTGAACTTATTAAAGAGCTTGATGTGGACATCGTTCTCTTTCAAGAAATAGATTGGAATAGTCATCGAAGTCAGAATATTGATCAGGTTGAATTTTTGGCCAGTAGAACAGGACTTGTCCATGCAGCTCGTGCTCTAAGCTGGGAAGTGAATTACCTACCTTTTCCTTATCTTCCCATCCAGCATCATTTCGGTCGAATTAAATCTGGTGGTGCTGTTATTTCTCGTATTCCTTTGGAAGAAAATATTGTGCACCTGTTTGAAAAGCCAAGCTCTCGGCCATGGTGGTACAAGAGGGTCTATCTTTTTAGATATTCACAAGCAGTGAGTTTAAAAATCAAGGGAAAGAGTTTTTGGATTCTGAATCAACATCTTGAGGCCTTTGATAAAATAAGCCGCCAAGAGCAGGCAAAACAGGTGGCTAAAATTGTAAACGTTCTTGTAAAAAAAGAGTCTCAAGTCTTGGCACTTGGAGGAGACTTGAATGCTATTCCTCCTGAGACTAGGTTTGATGGCCAGTACCACGGGGATAGTCGAGAGATTTATGAAAATGATTCTACTATTGATATATTTAGATCTCTGTCTGGTTTTAAAGACTCCATTTCGGATGAGGAGTATCTATTAAATGAGAAGCATTACTATTCATACCCTTCACATGACTCAGATAGAAGACTTGATTATCTTTTTGTAAACGATAAGTTTAAAGTGGTATCTGCTCGAGTGGTTACAGAAGCTGGAGCCCTGTCGGATCATCTTCCTTATTTAATTGAAATTAAGCTTTAGTTTTGAGCTATATGGAGTTTTTGCCCTGGGTAAATCATCTCATCATTGAGCTTGTTTGCTCGCATGATTTTCTTTACTGAAACATCATACTTCTTAGCAATAAGATGAAGGTTTTCTCCACGTCTGACAATATGAGTAGGTCTTCTTCTTGGGATTTTAATAATCTGTCCTGATTTAATATACTCGCCTCGTGAAATGCCATTTACTTTTCTAAGCGAGGCAACTGTTGTGCGAGTTTTTCTGGCGATTTGGCTTAGATTATCTCCTCGTCTAATTTTATAGAATTCAAAGGGGCGTCTCTTATAAAGGTGAGGTCTAATCATCGTCAATACTTTTTGATTATGTGAGCTCTTTGGCACAAAAACTTCAAGTCTATTATATCTTAATTTAGGAGTTCTCCACTGCTTGAGATCGGGATTTAAGTGTTTCAGCTCACTGACGCTAAGGTTATAATTTTTAGCAATATTTCTTAGGGCAACGGCTGAGTTTAGTGAAATTTTCTTTGTGTAGTGATAAGGACTTTTGGTTTGCTTTGGTATTTCAAAACCAAAGTCTGTTGGCCGACTCATAATGCTCATTGCTGCCAGTACTTTTGGTACGTAATTTCTTGTTTCCCTTGGGATAATTTTTCTTCTAGAGAGTTTGTAATAGTTTTTTGTTTTATATTTCTTTATTCGCCTCATTAAGCCGTATTCGCCACTATTATAAGCTGTGAGTGCTAACTCCCAGGAACCAAAAATATTGTAAAGCTCTCTGAAGTATTGAGCTGCTGCGTGGGTGGCCTTTACTAAGTGTACTCTCTCATCCACAAAACGGTTAATCATCAGACCATATCTTTTTGCCGTATCACTGACAAATTGCCATGGCCCCACGGCCTTAGCATGACTTCTGGCCCGCATATAGTAGCCACTTTCAATCATGCCCACAAAGAAGAGCTCTTTTGGAAGTCCGTATTGAGCAAAGATATCTTCAATTAGTTCTTTATGTTTGAAGCCGTTATTAATATAGCGTTGAAATCTTTCATTATCTCTTTTAGCAAAATAATTAATCCAAAAATAATATTTTGAAGTTTTCACCGGTCTTAAAAATTGTAGGTTTGCTTTTCTATCACTATCTTTTAGATTTTCGACAATTTTTTTTGTTTCTGCCAGTGAAAGCGTTTTTTTTGCCGAAGTTGTGGTTGAGCATGAGACGATAAAAGTAATTAAGATAAGTGAGCTGATTCGCAAGTGATTTCTCCCTAGAAGATTAAGTGAAGACATGTTTTGATTCTAACATGCTCTAAAAAAACTGCTAGGGGGGTGAAAAACTTTAAATCCTATTGATTAAGTTGGTTATGGGCATCATCAATTTTAGCTGCCAAGATAAAATCACTTTCAACTAGGTTTGATATGGTATGAGTTAAAATTGTAATCTTGCAATACCCCCAGCCAAAGCTTATGTCGGGATGGTGGCGTTCTTCTTCTGCAATAACTGCAATACTATTAACTAGTTCCAATGATTGTTTGA
>CAYGUN010000051.1:4205-11846 GCA_964353025.1 uncultured Bacteriovoracaceae bacterium | reverse complement strand
AAATTCTTTTGTTTGGTGAGTATTCTATTATTCGAGGACATCGCTCCCTTGCTATCCCCTATAAACTTTTCTCTGGCGCATTGAAACTTTCCAATGATCTACAAAATAAATACTCCAATAAAGAGCTTAAGGCCTTTGCTCATTATTTAAAGAGTGTGAATCTTTCTGATTATATTCATTTTGATTTGAAGTCCTTTGAGTTTGATATCAATCATGGTCTTTTCTTTGATTCAACTATTCCACAAGGACATGGAGTTGGAAGTTCAGGGGCCTTATGCGCTAGTGTGTTTAATCGCTATAAACTGAGTGAACATCAGAGAACTTGTGAGTTTGATTTAAGTAATATTAAAAAGATGCAAAGCATTTTCTCTTTAATGGAATCTCATTTTCACGGGTCAAGCTCGGGGCTAGATCCATTAATTAGCTACTTAGATGTTCCTATTCTTATTAATGGCAAAGAAGAGTTTGAAAAGGTTGAAATTTATAAAGAAGGAGTCTCTCAGAAGGCCCTTTTCCTTTTAGATACTGGACGCTCTCGCAGGACAGAACCTCTGGTTAATCTATTTTTAGAGAAGATTAAAAATGATGATTTTTGTAAGCTCCTAGATAATGACTTACAGGCCTCAATTGATCAGTCAATTAATTCATTCCTAGATAATGACTTTGATGAACTCTATCAAAGCTTTAGGGGACTCTCTCAAATACAAGTGGATAATTTCTCACCCATGATTCCAAAACTATACCAAGAGTTATGGCATAAAGGCCTTAACTCTAATGAGTTTTTATTTAAGCTTTGCGGTGCTGGTGGAGGAGGCTTTATCTTGGGGATTACCCCTAATTTTGAAAACTTCTGTAAAGAGTTTCCATCAGAGCAGGTAAGAGTTTTGTATCGTTTCTAGTTAATAGGAGTGACATTATCGGGGAGTTTCTCTGAATCCAATGAAGAGCTATCTGCTCCATCACGATTGGGAACTAAAGTCAGCTTCACCACTTGCCCCATTCCCTTAGCTTGCATGAATTCATCTTTTTCACTGTTATAAGACTTCCAGTCTTCTGAAATAAGTGAAGCCTTGGCAATTTGTCTTTCATAGGTACAAGCGTGTTCAAGTCTTGCTCTAATTCCTTCCAATAGTCCAAGCTTGGCCTGAATTCTCTGAATAGGGGCCTGCTCTCGAATAGCTTGCAGGATTTTTTGCACGCATTCATGATTATTAGTGGAGTCATACATCTCATGAATGAAACCACTTTGTGATAATTGTTTTTTGGAAATATTCTTTGATGTTAATATCCAATTTTTTGCCATGGCCGGAGTGATGATAGTTGATAGAAAACCAAGTCCACCAGAGCAAGGGATAAGGCCTTTGTTTGTTTGGTTAAAATTAATTTGAGCATGGATACTACAAACTCTTATATCAGCGCCAATGGCTAACTCACTAGCAACACCTTCAGAGCCATCGCCAAGATCCACAACAACAGTTTGAGGTAGGTGAAACAAAGCGTGGTTTATTTTACGAAGTTTGGTAAAAAACTTTTCAAGAGATTCCCTGTTCATGCTTTTTGCAAGGTTTGAGCTCAGTCCTTTAGAGAAAAATTCAGTAGAGGAATTAATCAGAACAGAGTGCACTTCTACTTTTGAAGTTACCCAAGATAAAGCCGACTCCATCTCAAAGAGCATCTTCATAGAAAAGTCATTAAAGCTTTCTCTATCGTTAAGTGTAATCACTAAAGTGCGAGTGGAACTTTCTAAACGAACATTTAGAGTTTCATAATTAAATAGAGAATTCATTTACCATCCTTGGCCAACTTATGATTCTAATCCCCGTTCCCTCAGGGATGATTACTTCAATTGTTTCACCCAAAAGATCCTATTGTCAAAAAGGTAAATTAGTCGATTATTCATTAAATGAGTGGTCCGATAGTAACTAGTGGAAAAGAAAGGAGCAGTTGATTAAACTGCTCCTAGAAATAATTACAAAAAACTAAAATAGTTGGATTTAGTGGCCTTGGTCCTCAAGAAAGCGCTCTGCTCTAATGGCCGCCTGGCAACCAGAACCCGCAGCTGTAATGGCCTGGCGGTAGTAAGAGTCTTGCACATCTCCACAAGCGAAAACTCCAGGGATATTTGTATCTGGGTGGCCATCTTTTGTTTTGATAAAACCATGCTCATCAGTTGTAATTTGTCCGCCCAAAAAACCAGTATTAGGAGTATGTCCAATTCCATAGAAAAGGCCATCAGTTTGTCTTTCGCTCTTTTCACCAGTCTTTAAGTTTTCAACGACTATTCCTGTAACGCCTGTTTCATCAAATTTGATTTCATTAACTCCGGTATCCCAGATAAATTCAATTTTTTCATTGGCCATAGCACGATCTTGCATGGGCTTTGAGGCCCGAAGGGTATCTCGTCTGTGGACAATATAAACTTTCTTAGCAAACTTGGTGATAAAAGTCGCATCTTCCATAGCAGTATCTCCACCACCCACGACGTGAACAATTTTATCCCTGAAGAAAAAACCATCACAAGTGGCACAAGTACTCACGCCCTTTCCGGTTAATTCCTTTTCATGAGGAAGGCCTAAAAATTTAGCACTGGCCCCGGTTGAAATAATAATGGTTTGGGCCTCATATTGTGATCCATCTGAGCACTGGACTTTAAATGGACGATTTTTAAGGTCAACTTCTGTGACAGAAACGGATTTATATTCGGCCCCAAAACGGGCCGCTTGTTTTTTTATATTTCCAATCAGATCAGGTCCTAAAACACCTTCTGGGAATCCTGGGAAATTCTCAACTTCAGTAGTAAGCGTAAGTTGTCCACCAGGTTCATGGCCCTCTAAAACGATAGGCTTAAGATCTGCTCTAGCTGTATAAAGAGCAGCTGTAAGCCCTGCAGGTCCTGTTCCAATAATCACAACATCTTTTTTTTCCATGATTTATGCCTTTATCTAAATGTAGGTTTTATTCTTCTAGACCGACACCAAGTTCTTTCTTAACAACAGCTGGCCTGTCATCTTTTTCAGGATGCATGTCATAATAGGCCTTGATTGACATAAGATCGTCAGGATTTTTGGCCTCTTCGGTAACTTTGTAGGTCTCACCTGTAATAGGACAATCATATTTATAGATTTTCTTAAAATTCTTTCTTCTTTTGGCCACGCTAGACTCCTTAAAATAACTAGATAACTGTTATAGTCGAGAACAGACAGGTATTCAAGCAATATTGCTATGCGTAGTTAAGGTCTATCTAAACTAAATGGTATTCATTTGCGTTGTGTCTTTTTTTGATAACTTTGTGATTTTGCGATAGAATTTAGGTAATTGTATTCCAAGGAAGGATATTCTCAATGCGCTTAGTTCTCACCATTAGTTTTGTAGTTTTTTTGGTTTCTTCCTCATACGGAAACCTTGGGGTGCGAGTGAAAGAGAGAACTAAGTCTGGTAAAACCCTGATTCTTAATATTGGCGCCCTTAATGAGTTTCGCTTAAGAGATAAAGCAGTACTTGTTTTAAGTGATGCCTTTGAAAGTGAAATTGTGAGAACTGATCTGGTGGCCACAATCAGCGCAGTAAAAGTTGATGATGCTGAGTCCGTTTGGTACGTTCAAGAAGTCTTTAACGAAAAGGCCCTGCAAGAAGATAAAAAGTTTATTTTGATGGCACCCAAATTAGCACTTAAAGGTAGAGCAAAGCTTCGTACTCGTCGTAAGGCCTTGATAAAATCTAAAAAACAGAAAACGGAAGATGTATTAAGTGATTTTGAAGAAGGATGGGATCGAACTGATCTAGTTAAGCGAGATGGCGAGTACTTTAAACAACTTGATTTAATAGGCAGAAGTGAATTCACAGAAGAAGAATTTGTGTTAGCAGATATTTTTGAATGGGTTGAGCGCAATGAAGACAAAGAAAAACTTTATCCCAAGGCCATCTATCGCAGTTCAAACGGACGCGAATTTACAGAGAATGTAAAGCTTGAGACCTATGAAAAGATGGTTCAGCATTTTATTAAAACTGGGAATCAAGAATTTTTTAGACCCAGTGAATTTTCCAAAAATGTTGAAGATGATAAAAGTATGCGTATGTTTCAGAATACTTATGAAAAAGTTGTTGAGGATAGATTTTTAGAAGAAGAGCAGAAGAAAAGAAGGTATAACGAGCTTTTGGATAAAGGGCCAAATTGGTCAGAAGATATGTCTGATAGGGACTTGGCAAAAACTTTGGATGAGTACGGAATAGCTGCAGAAATTAGAAGAAGAGAGTCTGTCTTTGTTCGAACTTTTGATTACCAAATGGCCTTATCCTTTGGGATGAACCTTGCAGATAATCAAACGTCACTAGATACTAGAAATGGGAGAACGAATAATACGGACTTGTCTCTTGGAGTAGAATACTATTTGTTTAAACGCTATCCTAGTATGGAGCGATTTACTATTGAGTGGTCCTTGCGACGTGCATTTGATTCAAGTTCAGTACCTGGTGGCTTGAATGCTGTCACCAGTGAAACCAGTGGGGCCATGAGCTTGGACTACCATCCATTCTTAGCTCCGGGAATATCCCAACGAAATGTTTTCTTTGTGGGAACAACGATTCGGCTTGGCAGAACGAAGCTTGATATTCCAACAGAGAACTCTGAGGCCTTATACAATTCAAATAGTTTTTTGGGACTGCGTAGTGGGATTAAGTATAGTTTTAGAAATGGTTTTGGTGTTCGTTTAATGCTCTCTTATGAGACGATGAGACTAGATAAAACGGAAGCAAATAGTACAGGCAATAATTTACCTGATATTTTAAAATATCAAGATATGAAGTTTTCCACAGGGCTTACATACTTTTTTTAAGGGAGTTTAGTTTTGAAGGTTTTAATTTTACTTATTTTTGTTATGACTCAAGCTTGGGCCTTAGAAGTTGATGAAAGATTGACTCTGCGAATCCTCAAAACCACGGGGACTAAGAAGACAATGCTTATTAATAGGGGAACTGAAGATGGTCTGAAGAAAGGAGACCATGCTAAGTTTTTTTTAACTTCTGGTGTTGTTGCTCGTGGAGTGGTGATTAAAGTTTCTCCCATGAGATCGATTTGGGCCATCTATCGTCTAATTAATGCTGACTCTCTGGCCAATGACCAAGTGATGAATCTTAAAATTACAGAACCGGTTAAAGTGACTTTCGATAATACTAAACCTCTTGTGGCCGATGATACTCCCAGATCAACAACTGATGCTGGTGGTGGGCAATATTATGATGGAAACGTACAAAACTTAGGTATTCCACTGGCAGAAGGGGCCGAAGATGTGGCCAATCCACTGACAGCAGCTGAAAGAGCTGAACTGGCAGAGCTGAGATCTAAAGTTATTGAAAAAGATATTAGTATAAAAAGACATGAGTTATGGGGAAATGTTCAAATTGCGATGCTCGATCAACAAAACTCGGCTGAAGAAGATGGTATAGATAAAACAGGTTCCAAGTCGATGTATGATCTTACATTAGGGGGAGAGTATTATTTTCGTGATGTGAACGAGTGGTACTCAAACTTTACTTTAGTGGCCTTTGTTCACAGACTTACTTTTTCTCAACCTCAACTTGATGGGGCCCAACATGACTTAACTGTTTTTGAATATGGTGGTGGGTTTAACTGGTTTTTTAATGGAGATCATTCAAAAGCTGAAACCTTTATGCCTTATGGACTCTTTCGCTTTAGTACAGGATCTATTACTGATGAATATTCCGATACAGCAGGAACACTTCAATATAGTGCTTCAGGCTCCACTAGTACTATGTCCTTTGGTGGTGGTGTGAAATACTACTCATTTAGAGGCTATGGTATTCGCTTTGATGTGGATTATTTCACTCGAACAGATTCTTATGGTAGCGTTGAAAATTTCACAGGAACGGCCACTTCATCAACCAGTGGTTTCAGGTTTAATGTTGGACTTAGCTACCGTTTTAATTGGTAGAAGACACAACGCAAGGTGCGTAATCCCTGGGGCAAAATGCACCTTGCTCCAAATCAATCACTCTTAAATTTAAATTAAAGACATCTCATTTGGCATTATATTTGCTTTTAAACTCTCGAATACCAAAATCGCAGAAGGGGAGAGTGTCATGGTAAAGTTCGTAGGACTTAGTTTTTGTCTTTTATTTTTAAATTTAACTGCTAGCGCTTATGAGTTTGGAAGTGATGGGCGTAATGGTCGTGATGGATATAGCGGAGTTAGTGGTAGTGATGCGAGAGATATTTCTTTAATCCTCCAAGGAAATTCTGAATACCTCGATTTGGCCGGCGGAAATGGTGGTGACGGAAGCTCTGGTGAAAATGGAGAGAATGCTTACTCCTGTTATCAACCGCCAAGGACTTCATATAATCTTAATGGTGCCGATGGTGGTAACGGTGGCGATGGTGGAAGCGGTGGCCGTGGTGGCCATGGTGGAGATGCTCTTTTATTTGTAGATAATCTTTCTGATCTTAGAAGGGTTCAAATTTTTAATAATGGGGGAAGCGGTGGTTATGGAGCCAGCGGTGGTATGGGCGGATATGGTTGTAACTGTAGTGTCCGTTCATGGTCTGTTCAGTACTGTTGGAACGCGGAAGTTTGTAAAGACGTACGATCTTGTTATGACAAGAGAGTGCGAGATGAAAATGGGAAGATGGTAACCAAAAGAGAATGTCGAACCAATCGGGTTTGTCATCCAGAGAGGCAATGCCGTAATGACTTCTACTCTTGTTATGATGGGAGTAATGGATACTCTGGAAATTCAAAGTCAAGAGCAAGCAGTGGACGACGTGGAATTATTCGAGTGGTGAAAGGCCTTGATTCTCTGCCTTCTGAAAATCCAAGTGCAACAATTTCTCTAAAGAGAGCATCAGTTGAAGATACTTTATTATCTAAGAGAATTTGGAGTGTGAAATCAGGGGCCCGATCTTTATTTCACGCGAATAGTGATATTTCAGACAGCTATTATAACTTTGAAAAATTGGCCCAAGCTTTTTATGGAGTGGAATGGAAGGCCAATAGAGATATTAGTGACTTTTCTAATATTACGGTCAGTGGTGACTTTGGAGGAGAGAATATTGTTATTAAACCCTCTAAAGAAATTTTTTATAAAGGACATGAAAAACAAGAAGGCCGAGTCAAATTACTTGTTATTGAAAAGGCCTTCAAAGAAGAAGAAATTGCAGACTTAGTTCTTGTAAAAGCAGCGGGTATGGGGAAAAACTACCAAGCCGTGATTCAAGACAAACGAGCATTGAACTCTGAAATTTTAACCAAACTTCACGTGACGTTAAAGTATAAGAAAAAAATAGGTGGCTGGGTCACAGTTCATCAAGGTTTATTAGCACAAAATTATATCAAGATGGGTGAGACCCAAATTGAGCTAGAGCTTGGAAAAATTGCTCTACCTAAAGATGCTGATAAGATTTTTAAGAAAAAGAGAAGAATCAGTATTGATATTCAAGTAGAGAGAACTTTTGGTCAAAGAACAAAGTCAGTGAGGTTATCTAAGATTGACTATCGTCTGTAGGTGGCCTTCTCTTGGTTAAGGTGTGTGAAAGGGGGTCACTTAGGTGGCCCCTTATTTTATATATTTTTCTCTAGATTTAAGTTAAGAATATGCTCTTTTTCTTTTTGAATTCTTTTTGAATCAATA
>CAYGUN010000051.1:0-4195 GCA_964353025.1 uncultured Bacteriovoracaceae bacterium | reverse complement strand
ATATTAATCAACCCAAGTCTTCTTCTAATCAGATCATCAATCGTCTTCACTTTCTCTGTCTGAATAGATTTCTCAATTAAGTTCCAATCAATTTCATTTTTCTTGAAAGTATCTACTTGAGACTTAACTCGTAAAGGTGAGCAGGTGAGGACTTCATTATAAGGAAGTGAAAATTTTCTTTGGATAATTCGGACTATGTCCTGGGCCATGATTCTAAAGGTGGTGTACTTTCCACCTAGGATAACCTGAATATTTGAATAGGGATGGTAGAGCTTATGTACTCTTGAAATTCTGCCCAACTCCATATTACCTTCAAAAACCAAAGGCCTGACGGCAGCGAAGCTTGCTAAAATATTATCTTTACTTAAATTGGCCTGAGGAAAGTAATCGAGCATCGATTTAATAAGATAATCAATTTCGTGATCTTCTGCTTTGATATTATACATATCAGAATTCACTGGAGATTCTGTCGTTCCGGCCAAGATGGCATCTCTTTGGGGAATAACAAAGATAATGCGATTGTCTTTTGTTTGCAAAACTACTGGGGATTTAATATTGAGCGCTTCTTTTTTAAGCCAAATATGAATGCCCTTTGAGGGTTTTAATTTAGGAGTCCAGCTAAGTTTGAGATCACTCATGACTTTATCAGTAAATGGGCCTGTGGCAAAAATAACTTCTTTTGCCTGAATCTCTTTGGTTTGACCTGTTATTCTATCTCTTAAGGTCACACGATTAAGATTTTTTCCTCTCTTGAAAGTTATAACCTCCGTATAGTTTAAGGCCTCAACTTTTGGAGCTAAAAGGGCATCATACAAACATTCAAGCCCAAGCTTCGCATCATCAACAATGGCATCATAATAAACACCACATCCACTAAGACCCTTGGGATTCAGTGCTGGTAGTTTAAGAATGGTTTTTTGTTTATTAAGTGTAGTATGGGGAGAGTTTTGAAACCTCGAAAGGGCATCATAAGTTAGCAGTGCAAGCTTCACCATAAAAAGAGGATATTTACTGCTTTTATATACAGGCATATGAAAACTCTCTTCATAACAAAGATGAGGAGCAAGCTTAAGCCATAAGTTTTTTTCCTGTAGGGCCTCAGTAACTAAAGAGAAATCAAAATTCTCTAAATAGCGAATTCCTCCATGAAGCATCTTGGAAGATCCCTGAGAGGTTTGAGAATTAAAATCTCCCTTTTCAACCATAAGGATTTTAAGCTTTGAGTTATTATTTTCTTGATTTAAGGCCAAGTCACGCAGAATTCCGCAGCCAACAATTCCGCCACCAATGATGAGAACATCTGCGTAATGGCCAACTTTATCTTAACTCATACATCTTGTTCTTTAATGGCGATTGCCATATTGCCAGTCATGGTGATTTTATACTTTTGATGTTCTGAAACTTCTTTTGATACCAATGGGGTCATTTGATAGGAAACACCAATAATGGCATTTGCCTTTTTTTCCATGGCCTGTACTTTTAATTTCTCTGACATATCTTGATAAATTCGAGTCATAGCACGAGGGTCTGATTCTGAATCAGCTTTTAACAACTCTTCAGGATCAAACTGTTCATCATCATGCTCGCTATTTTCAATTAAGAATTGATCGAGAACTCTATGTTCGGTAATCGTTCCCAGATGTTGTTTAATCTCAAATCCATCTAAGTGAGATAAAGTTGTAATAAGAATATTATCTAACTGAAGGGCATCCTCAGTTAGTTCAAACTCATGAGAATAATTTTGATAAGCATTTCTTTTACTCACAACTCCTGTTTCAGCACTTTCTTTAAAGTTCTTTGGAGGATGAATTTGTTCTGCCAATCCTACTAAAATATTTAGATCAAAAACACGTAGTCTGTGGGCCAAGTAAATGGCAGCAAACTCACTGACTCTGGAAATAAGATAAGTTCCACGCGATAATGACGTTCGGGCTTCATCTTCATTTTTAATAAGGGAGTGCTTTTTCAAAATTTCAATAATGCCTTCAACATCTTCTTTGTATTTAATATCTTTCAACACCAGGCTATAAGGGGGATTACCTTCAGCTGCCAAATTACCAAAGGACATATTCTGCATAAAATTATGAACGTCTTTAAAATCAGACGTGGCCTTCTGTTTTGGCATTTCATCCGCTGGTGGAGCAATGGGGGCCTTGACCTGTGCCGCAACCGGTGGTGAAATTTCAGATTGAGTCTCATTTATTGCTTCAGGTTCATCTATTTCTTCAGTCGTTGAACTTTCAAATAAATCTTCTGATTCATCACTTTCAATTGGAGATAACTCTTCGTCACTTTCACTATCGGAATTAAAGTCTCCACCTTCGGATGTGAAGTCAGTTGTTTCTGTACTTTCGCTTTCATTATCAGAGTTAAAATTCCCCCCCTCGGAGTTAAAGTCTGTGGTCTCTGCACTTTCGCTTTCACTATCGGAGTTAAAATCTCCCTCATCAGCGCCAAAGCTTCCGAACTCTTCAGTGGAGCTATCATCTTCAGAATTTACCTGCTCGTCAGTCTCTGGAGTTTCAACACCAAATTCCTCCGATTCACCAAAGGCATTTTCAGTATCAGCAGTTGTATCCTCTGCTCCAAACTCTTCAGTTACAGAATCATCTGGAAGCGCAGGTTCTTCCTCACTTTCAGAATTAAACTCATCAGCAGGAGAGTCACTGGCCTTATTATCAGATTGTTGTTTTAGGAAAGCCGCCGTATCGGCATCGATATCTTCATTTTCGTGATCAAACTCACCGAGATCAAATATGCTGGTGATGTCTTTTTTTTCTGAATCGTCATCGCTCATAACTTAATTATGAGTTATAAGTTATTAAAAAACAAAGGATTTAGAAGAAATCGAGTGCTTTGCGTTACGCACAAGCGGCGGCAATTAATATTTGTCCACATTAAAACTTATGTATTCGATTCATCCATTCTTTTTCGATAATAACCTTTTAATGCTCCAATTTGATTTTCGTTTAGACCTGAGATGTAGCTTTTTAAAATAAAAAACCGATAAAGTATCTCGGCTGAAATCATTCTGGCCTTTGCTGTGTTGATGTATAAGAGAAGTAGCATCAATCCAAACTCGGTAATATCAACTTTTCTCGTTTTTCTTTCCTTGCCTTTTGCACCACCTAAGTACTTGTTTTCTATGAAGTTTTGATTCAATCCAAATTTGGATTGAATGGATAGCTCTCCAATACATTTATCAATTGCCCTCAGTGTGTGAGCATGGCTTATGCCAAAATATTCCGCAATTTTAAGTGAGTCAGTTACTGGTCCAAAAGGCGTATCCCTGATCCATACATCTCCCATGACATATTCATTTACTAAATCTTTAAGTCTGGGAGGTTTTAATTCAAAAGGTTTTTCAGTTCTAAAATTATTCATATTTTCTCCTGCTTTAATTAAATGCAATGAGTGGAGAACTTTGAACTTCTTTAAGGGTCTAAAATTGATAGGTTTTAACTTCTGTAACGGAAATAAATACTTAGGCCCCATGACACCGTTTATACTTTTTCCCCGAACCACATGGGCAAAGATCATTTCTTCCGACTTTGGCCTGCTCTCTCTGGATAGTATTAATTGAATCAGTATTAGCTTTTTCTGCAGCAGCTTGGGCGGCCCTATGAGCAGCAAGCCTTGCTTCGAGCTCTGCTTTTTGGGCAGCTTTAATTTTTTCAATCTCTTCAGCAGTATAAAGCTTCACTTCAAAAAGTGTTTCAATGACAGAGTGCTTGATGGCGACTTTCATATTTTCATATAAATCAAAGGCCTCACGCTTATATTCAACTAAAGGATCTTTTTGGCCATAAGAGCGCAGTCCGATTCCTTCTTTCAGGTGATCCATGGCCAGAAGATGATCTTTCCAATGTGAATCAAAAGTGGAGAGCAAGATTTCTCGAGAAGTGATTTTGACTTGCTCCGGATTATATTCAGAAAATTTCTTCTCTAACAAAGTCTTCGCTGTTTCAGCGAAATAAGTAAAAACATCGGAGTTATGCTTTTCAATGCATTCGTCAATATTAACTACATAGTCTGTTTTAAAAACATTTTGAAACCCTTGAACCATTTCTTTCCAAGGCCATTCAAGCAGAGGGACATTACGAGAAGGGCGGTACTGGCCTTCTAGAAATTGGGCCACATCTTCAATCATCTCATTAATAAATAGAGTATTACCATCATCGCCTAAAATTTCACG
>CAYGUN010000050.1:3052-12065 GCA_964353025.1 uncultured Bacteriovoracaceae bacterium | reverse complement strand
CTCTTATGCAGATAAATTTGATCTGAGAAAAAGTATTCGCTTCAATACTAAGATTACTAAAGTGGATAGAAACGCAGATGGTAGCTGGACACTTGATTATCAAGATTCAAAGTCAGGCGAGAAATTTTCTGAAAAATATAAAGGCGTAATTGTGGCCTCAGGATTATTTAACAAAGGTAACGAAAATATTCCCAAGTGGGAAGGTATGGATTCCTTTAAAGGTCAGATTGTTCATTCATCCGATTATAGGAGTAATGATCTTTTTGCCGGAAAAAGAGTTCTGATCGTTGGTTGTGGTAATAGTGCTGCTGATATCGCTGTTGATGCTGTTCATAGAGCAGAGTCTGTACATATGAGTGTGAGAAGAGGGTATTATTTTGTTCCTAAGTATATCTTTGGTAAGCCAATGGACACGGTCAACGGAGCTTTTAAAAAAGTCATTCCTACATTTATTAAAAAGAATATTGATAAACAAATTCTTAAATGGTTTGCAGGAGACCCTGTGCGCTTTGGTTTTCCAAAGCCTGAGTATGATTTATTTGAATCTCACCCTGTTGTAAATTCTTATTTGCTACAGCATATAGGTCATGGAGATATTGATATTGTTGGAGATGTCAAAAACTTTGAGGGTAATACAGTTCATTTTAAAAATGGAGAGAGCAATGACTATGATGTCATCTTGCTTGCGACAGGCTACCATTTAAAATACAGCTTCATGGATAAAAAGCATTTAAATTGGAAGAATGCTTGTCCTGACTTGCACCTAAACATCTTTAGTCCAGATTATAACAATCTTTTTGTTTTAGGTATGATTGAAGCAACAGGAATTGGTTGGCAAGGACGTTACGATCAAGCTGAATTAGTTGCTCGTTATATAAAAAGAAAAGATAAGAGTCCCAATTCAAGTGTTTTCAAGAAATTTGAGAAAGAGCGTCAAGCCAATAACACTGATTTAAGAAATGGAATGAAATATATTACTCTTGATAGAATGGCCTACTATGTTCATAAAGAACACTATATGGGTATTGTTAGTCAGAACTCAGAAGAGTTAGGGGTCTAGTTATTGTGAATATTCTTATCACTGGAACAGCAGGATATGTTGGCAATGAACTTGTTCAGAAGCTTACATCTCCGGAGATGAAGCAAAAACTAGGCATTGATAAAGTGGTAGGGCTTGATATTGCCAAACCCAAGAAACCCGTTAGTGGGGCCATATATAAATGTATGGATATTAGAGACAAGTTATTAGATGTGGTTTTCAAAGATAATGCTATCACTCACGTTATTCATCTTGCTTGTGTTATTAGCCCTTCGAAACGAGTTAACGTTGAATTGATGGAATCTATTAATATTGATGGAACCAAAAATATCATTGAATGTTGTAAGAATAATAATGTGCAAAGAATTTCATTTGCCTCTAGTGGCGCGGCTTATGGGTATTACGAAGAAAGTGTTTATTGGCTAACAGAAGATAACCCTATTAGAGGAAATAAAGAATTTCCTTATTCGTACCATAAGAGAGTAAACGAAGAAGATTTTGATAAATTACAAAAAACAAATCCCAAAATTGAGCAGTTTATTTTTAGAATTGGAACTGTTCTTGGTAAGAATGTAAACAATCCCATAACGGATCTATTTAAAAAGCCTTTTATCCTGGGGATTCAAGGGGCTTCCACTCCGTTTGTTTTTATTTGGGATGAAGATTTAGTTAATATCTTTATTAAATCTTTAACATCTAAGGCCCCTGGTAAATATAATGTGGCAGGAGATGGAGCTGTTGATATGAAAGATATCGCTCATAAACTTAATAAAAAGCTACTCTCGATTCCATCTAAGGCCATAGAAGGTGGTTTAGGTTTGCTTAAAAGATTAGGTCTAACTCAATATGGGCCAGAGCAAGTGAAATTTTTAAAATACCGCCCGGTACTACTTAATGTTAAATTAAAAAATAAGTTTGGATATATTCCTAATATGAATTCTTATGAAGTATTTGATTATTATTTAAAAAATAGAAAATATAGTTAGAACTTTAAATTCATTCCTTTTGAAACATATTTAATTCCCTTTTCGACATCTTCAATTTCTGTAAAAGGTGCCATGGTGAGACCTAAGTGCAGAGCAAAGAGTGTTCTGACATCAGAAAGACTCATTTGAGGAAAAAATTTTTGAATCTTAGTCATACCTTCCTGTTCATGCTCTTTTATTAATGCTCCAATCTCATTTTCTTGTAGGCGGTAGAGAAAATAAAAAGGAATAAGGTAGGGATAGTCCTCTACGAGTTCTTTTGTTTTCTTTAGGCCAAAGGCAAGATCTCCACGTTTCCAGGCTTGCATTCTTTCGTGTTCAAAGCCTGAGAATTCATCTCCAAAGAGGTGGCATGCTTCTTTTAAGATATTAATTTTGGACTTTCCGAAGTAATAGTAAATGAGAGAGCGAGAAATACTCGAACGTTTTGCTAGTTTAGTATAGGTCCATTTAAGATTACCAAGTTGGATATCTAATTCAATTGCTGCATTGAGAACTTTCTTGTAAACAATTTCCTTGGATTCCTTGGCCATTATTTTAAGTAGATAACTTTAATTGCTTTGTAATTGCAGTGTGCGTTATTTACCATTGCTAATACTCACGCTAAATTATAAGTCAAAGTATTTAGGGAGTTAAGTTTGAAGTTGATTATCTTTAGTCTCATTTTTAGTTTTTCTTTATTTGCAAAACTTTCTGCATGCCCAAAAATTAAATATGATAAGTCTAATTTAGAGCAAACTTATATTGCTGAGAAAATATGTAAAGTCATGCTTCAAATTTACCCTGAATTATTAAAAACAAGAATTAAGGTTAAGGCCATTGAAGATAGTTTTTTTCCTAATTTATTTAGTAAGGGACAATTCGCCTTTTTAAGTTTTTATAATTTAGGGCACCTTATTCCTGGGCCTTGGGGATATTATATTGCTTATTCAAGAGATCTCTATTTTCCTTATGGATTCAAACCTCTTAGTGAATGGGAGGAGCTTAGAATTGAGCGCACTATTGCGCATGAGCTGGCCCATACTTATACTTGGAGGAGATGGCAAAGTCTAAGCAGTCTTTTTCTTGCCACTTATGTGATTGCATTTACCAATAGAGGAGAGTTTGAACGTAAAAATGATATTCTTGCCATAAAAAAATCTATTGCTGCTGGAGTTCGATATACGCCAGAGCATGTTTATATGAGAGAAAATCTAAGAAGAAGCAAACTTGTTTATTATTCCCAGTATACAATTCATGAAATAGAAGAGATGGCCTTGAGTTTAGAAAAAAAAATGCGCAAAAAGTTTTTTCGAAAACTCTACAGGAAAGCTCCATACTCATTAAGTGCAATCAAAAAAATTTACGAAAAAATTAAGGACAAATAAAGAAATCTTCTTTGCTTTTCTTTCTGAATTTAATTCCCAAGAATTTTTTATTATCAAATTCAATTGATACAGGACTTTGCTTTTTATAGCTTTCAATAGGAAGCTTTGTTTTGTCGGGCATCGATTTGAGAGTCTCAAGCGCAAGCTTTGATGCTTCAAAAATATGAGCAGTTTCCAGGGAGTCAATTTCTCTTACGAGGTGGTCATAAGATCTTTCATTAAGGTATTGCTTGAGATCGATAATGGCCTGTACATTAGGTTTTTTCGCTGCAATAATTGCTCTTTTGAAATCTTTTTGCTTAAGAGAGAGCGTATGTTTCTTCACAGTATAAGGTTTAGCTAGAAGAGGTGTATATCCAATACCATCACAAAGGAATGATTGTTTCTTATATCTAAATAAATCAATAGATTGTTCACTTATTCCATAGAACTTTTTTTGCTCTTCACACGAGTTGGTATAAATCGCTGTATTTTCCTTTTTCTTCCCTCGTATTGAAATTTTTACTAAAAGAGTATCTGAATCATGGGGAGATTTTTTAAGCTTAATTTTATAAGCAGCAGGCAGAGAAATTGTTTTAGAACGAAGGACATTATTGAGAAGATCGGCCACATAAAATTCAAATAAAGCTAAGGGTAATGCTCTATATTCGGAATCAAAATAACTGGTTGCAATAGCAAGTTTGAGTTCATTATAAGTTTTTTCTGATGTAGATGCTTTTAATTCAGGGCCAATTTCATTAAAGCTTTTTCCTTCTTTCTCAATGGCCATTGTTAGCTCATCAATTGATTCATGAGAAAGTGAGAGCTCTATTCTATTTTGTTTCTTAACAGGGGAAATTGCTGTACCGATGCTTTTAACTAAACATTCAGTAACCTTAGAAGGGATTTCGAAAATGGGTTTAATGATAGCTTCAGCTGTTTTTTTAATAATTTGTTCTGCTGTTTTTTTACTACAGCTAGTTAGAAGAACAGAAGAAAGTAAGGCCAGGCATATTAGATATTTCATGAAGAAATACTAACTTAAATTTTGTTTAAATATGAGTGAGTCTATAAAGATTGCAAGTACAGTGAACAAAGTTTGAGCAGGGTAAGTGCCTAAAATATAAAGAAACATTTAGATTTCTTTTTCACTTCAGGGAGCAAAACCTTCTTTCCTTCATTTAAAGTGTATTTTTTAATGCGTTCAATATATTTGGGTAGAGCTGGATCGAGGGTAAAATTTTGATTAAGCACTGGAATAACATCATTTTTAAGATGTTCAAAATAGGTTTTTACACCGCTTGGGTCCCACCCTTGATAGGATACGAGCCTTTCTTTTTTAAAGCCCTTCTCATTTACAAGCCGATTGTAGACATGTGACCAAGCGTCTATCGGATCTGTAGCCAAACGTATACTTTGGCTATCAATAAGCTGCCATCTTTGCCCGTCCCAAACAATATTGCCCGGATTTAAGTCCCGAATATAAACATTTTGAAGTGTCATTGTTGCAAAAAATATATCAAGCGCTTGAGTATAAGGATTGTGAAAATCAGCAATAAAATTGGGATATTTCTTGTAAATGTCTACTAATGTCTCTTTACCTGCCATTTCATGCAGTATATAGAAACTTCCTTTCTGACTAGGATCTTCAAGATAGAATAAATCGAGGCTGGTTAATCCCAGTTTTACCCATGCCTGATGAAGGTTTGCTACTTTTCTAAATTGCCAGTAATCTTGCTCCACTGTAACTGTTCTCGCTATTTTCCAAGCAAATTGTTTCTTATCACTTATTCTCTCTAGCAGATGAACTCTGGAGTATTTTCCTTCACCGATATCTTTTTCAATAAGTTGAAATCCTCTTGGAATTTCAGGTGTTTTTGCAGCATAAACATGGACTGTTATAAGAAATATAATTGGAAAAACGACAGTAAAATGTTTTAACATACTAGCTGTATATCTAAGTTTTGCTATGCAAGACAATTTGTTCTCAAAGGTGAGTTAAAAACTACGTACGCGCAATGCGTTAATAAGAGAGGAGCTAAAATGCAATCCCTGGAAATAGGTTTTATTGGTGGTTCTGGTGTTTATCAAGTTGATGGGATGAATATCATTCAAGAAAAAGAAATTGAAACTCCTTTTGGCATGCCAAGTTCATTATTAACTCAACTAGAGTACCAAGGAGATAAGTTTTGGTTTTTGGCCCGTCATGGGAAAGGACATATTTTTACTCCAAGTGAGGTCAATTATAGAGCCAATATCTATGCTCTTAAAAGTGTAGGGGTTGATTATTTGGTCTCTATTTCGGCCGTAGGTTCTTTGAAAGAAGAACTTCCTCCAACGACTTTTTTTCTACCGGATCAATTTATTGATTGGACTAAGGGAAAGCGAGAGAGAACATTTTTTTCAAAAAACTTTGTGGGCCACGTCTCAACTGCTTACCCTATAGAGAAAAAACTCCAAACACTTATCTACCAAGCTTGTACTGAAGCGGGAGTCAAAGTGGAAAAGGATGGTTCTTATATTTGTATAGAAGGTCCTCAGTTTTCTTCGCGAGCAGAGTCTGAAATTTACCGCTCATTTGGGGCCAGTGTAATTGGGATGACCAATGTACCAGAAGCTTATTTGGCCAAAGAAGCGGGGATGGCCTATGCCACGATGGCCATGGTTACTGACTATGATTGTTGGAAGGAAGAGCATTGTAGTGTTGAAGAAATTATGAAAGTTGTAAAAACGAATACTCAAATGGCACAAGAAGTAATGAAGAAGCTTGTCCCTAAGTTGACCTCTAATAAGTTTAAATTTGAAAAGGAAAATCAATTTGCAGTTATGACAGTTGCTGATTTGATACCAAATAATAGCAAAGAAATACTTACGGTATTACAAAGGTAATCGATGAATATTCAAGATGAAGTTAAAAAGTATTATGGTGAAACATTAAAGACTAATAGCGATCTGAAAACAGATGCCTGTTGTTCACCTGCCAATATGCCAGATAAGATTAAAAATATTCTTGCTCAAATCCATGATGAAGTTCTGATAAAGTACTATGGGTGTGGATTAACAATTCCATCTCAGTTGGAAGGGCTTAAAGTTCTTGATCTGGGTTCTGGTTCGGGTCGTGATTGTTATCTTTTATCAAGTCTTGTTGGGGAAGATGGACAGGTGATTGGGATTGATATGACTCACGAGCAGCTTGAGGTTGCCCGACGCCATATTGATTATCACACTCAAAAATTTGGTTTTAAACAGGCCAATGTGGAATTTAGAGAAGGCAATATTGAAAAGCTTAATGAAGTGGGACTTGAAGATAATTTCTTTGATGTGATTGTCTCAAACTGCGTAGTGAATCTTGCGAGTGACAAGAAAGCTGTTCTGGCCGAAGCCTATAGAACATTAAAACCTGGTGGGGAGATGTATTTCAGTGATGTCTATGCCGAT
The DNA here is from genome assembly GCA_964353025.1 of uncultured Bacteriovoracaceae bacterium. Taxonomy (GTDB): domain Bacteria; phylum Bdellovibrionota; class Bacteriovoracia; order Bacteriovoracales; family Bacteriovoracaceae; genus CALFYV01. Next base: position 5,256 of record CAYGUN010000050.1, on the reverse strand, counting down.
AGAAGAATACCAGAAGAGTTAGTGAAGGATGAAGTTCTTTATGGAGAGTGCTTAAGTGGAGCTCTCTATTGGAATGACTTTCAGAACTTGGCCAAAAATGTGGGGTTTTCTGACCCACGAATTGTGGAGGGCCGTCCCCTGGAGATTCAAAATGAGAAAGTGCAAGAAAAAATAGGTGATATCAAATTTTACTCAACAACTTATAGGCTATTTAAAGTTGATGGACTGGAACCTGCTTGTGAAGACTATGGGCAGAGTGTGATTTATAAAGGCAATCAAGAAGATAATCCAGAGCAGTTCACCTTAGACGAGCACCATACATTTTTTACCGGAAGGCCTGAAGCGGTATGTGGGAACACTTATCTTATGCTTCAAAAATCTCGTTATAAGCAGTTTTTTGAATTTAGAGGGGATTTTAAAACTCACTATGGAATTTTTCCTAATTGTGGAACTTCTTCTATACCTCTTGAAAACAATTCTTCGTCCAAAGGAAGCGCTTGTTGTTAGAAAAAAATAAGTTTCAGGACCCTTATATCACGGGCAAAGGTGATACTAGAGCGAGTGTCAAGCTTCACTCTCTTAAAACTCTTTGGTTTAATACCGGAACAGTTTGCAATCTTTCTTGTAAGAACTGTTATATCGAATCAAATCCCAAGAACGATAGACTTGTTTTTATCACAGCAACAGAAGTCAAAACCTATCTAGATGAAATACGAGATCTTAAGTTAGAAACGAAAGAAATTGCCTTTACTGGAGGAGAGCCTTTTTTAAATCCCCATATGATGGATATTCTCTCGTTAGTTTTAGAGCGTGGTTTTAAAGGACTAGTTCTTACCAATGCCTATATGGCCATGAATCGCCATAAAGATAACCTAATATCTCTTAATCAAAAATATCCAGGCAAAATGCTTTTAAGAGTCTCTCTTGATCACTACACCAAAGAGGTTCATGAAAAAGAGCGAGGGCCCAATACTTTTGAGAAAACGCTTGAGAATATTAAATGGATCTCAGACTCTGGGATAAATATTGCAATCGCAGGTCGCGCTCTTATTGAAGAAGATAGTGAGAGGGCCGTAAATGGTTACAAAGCAGCCTTGCAAAGTTTAGGTTTAGAGCCTAATTATTCCAACCCTGAAGAATTTATTATCTTCCCTGAAATGGATGAACAGGTGGATGTACCAGAGATTACCACTGCTTGCTGGGGAATATTAAATAAAAAACCAACAGATGTTATGTGTGCAACATCAAGAATGGTGGTCAAAAGAAAAGGAGAGGCAACTCCCAAAATTTTGGCCTGTACACTTCTTGCCTATGATTCTCAATTTGAAATGGGAACAAGTTTTAAAGACGCAAAAGACACGGTTCAGCTCAACCACCCTCATTGCGCTAAGTTTTGCGTCTTGGGTGGCGCGAGCTGTAGTGCTAATTAAATAAGACTAATTTCAATCTTTTTAAATCTATCTTCGCCAATAGAAGTTGTTTTGACACTTTTATCAGCATCAAGGTGTTGATGAATAATTCTTCTTTCAGCAGGTGATAAGTCGCGAGTTTGAACAGCAGCACCATTATTAATAACTTGTTGCTTTAACTCTTCTGCGAGCTCCATTAGTTGTTTTTCATCAACTTGAGCACGGGTGTTATAAGGCCTTGGCCCTCGACTTGGTTCTCTTCGTCTTGTATCCCCACGATCATCTCTGTTGTCACGAGTGTTACGAGGTTTTCTGGTATCGCTATCCCTTTCAGCATCAACATAGATTTTTGTACCAGGCTTAAGGTTCACTTTTTTCATTAAATAAAGCTTAATCACTGTTTCATAACTTCTGAGTAACTCCGCTCTATTTCTCAGCAGCAGTCCCATATCTTGACCAGAGAATACAATTCTCACTTCAGGTTCTTTATAGAAAACTTTTGCATAAAGGCTAAGACCTGAAAGCTTTATTAATTTAATAACATAAGGAAGTAGAATTTTTTTGAAGATAGGTTTAACTGTAAACTTATACTTAGTGGTTCTTGCTCCAAATAAGATAAATTTTCTTTTGCCTTTTTCAAGGACTTCAGTGTTTAAAAGTGTCTTATCACCAACATTAAAATATTGAAGGGCCGCTCCTTGAGCTGCTTCATACGAAGTATTGGTTACGAGAAACGATCTTGTGTCAGTAGTCATATCATTCTCCTGTTTCTTGACTGGCCTATCCTGAGTTATT
>CAYGUN010000050.1:0-2952 GCA_964353025.1 uncultured Bacteriovoracaceae bacterium | reverse complement strand
GGTTTTTTAGGCACATCGGTGGCGAAGTCAGTATCTTGAACATCAAGTTTTGGAATTTTGCACTCAATAACTTTATAAATTCCCTCTAAGTACTCGCAATCTTCGAAAGCACAGAGGCTAATGGCCATGCCTTCTTTACCTGCACGACCTGTTCTCCCAATACGGTGAACATAGTTGGCAGACTCGTTAGGAAGGTCGTAATTAACAACAAGATTTACATCTTTAATATCAAGACCACGTGCTGCTACATCAGTACAAACAAGTGTGGTTATTTTTTTTGAACGAAAATCAGCCAGAAGTGTTGTTCTTCTGCTCTGAGAAAGACTGCCTGAAATGGCCATGGCCTTAAGGCCTGTTTTGATTAGCCATTCTGCCACAAGGTGTGTTTGGTATTGTGTATTACAGAAGACAATAGAGTAGGCGTCTTCTTTTTCTCTTAATAGTTTTACTAGGTAAGGAAATTTCTCAGCTTGAGTCACCATCGCCAGGCTGTGAGTTAGATGATCAACCAGCAGGCTATCTTCACTTAGTTTTATTTCAACTGGTTGAGAATGAAATTTATAGGCCATTCTAAGAACATCTTGATGGCTAGTGGCTGAAACCATAATAAGCTGTCTGTCTTTTGGAGCGAGTTTTAAAATAAACTCAACATCTTTTTGAAATCCCATATCAAAGAGTCTATCAGCTTCGTCAAAAACAATTCCTTTACAGCCTTTGAGGCTTATCACTTTTTGTTGGGCAAGGTCCTTTAAGCGGCCAGGAGTTGCCACTAGAACATGGACTCCAACTTTAAGTATATCTTTTTGCTTATCCATACTTTCGCCACCAATAATACTGGCTGAAGTAATTCCAAGATCTTTACCTAAAAGAGTAAAAACTTTATGAGTTTGTTGAGCAAGTTCCCTAGTTGGACTTAAGACCACATAGAGAGAGCTATTCTCTTTTGAGATTTCAACCAATCCTTCGTCTAAGATGGTTTGGATAATGGGGATGGCAAAAGCACCTGTTTTTCCACTTCCTGTCTGGGCCTGAGCGAAAATATCCTTTCCCGCTAAAATAGTGGGAATGGCCAACTCTTGAATCGGGGAAGTATTTTGAAAGCCTGCTTTAGTCAAAGCATCTACTAGACCTTCACGAAGTCCAATATCTTTAAAACGTACTGTTGTTTCTATAATTTACCTATCAGTTTAATTCTTTTTAAACATTCTTATTACAAAAGAGAGGTTTCGTATAGTTATAAGCTTCCGAGAGCTGGCAAAAACCCTAGAAATTTTACAATCTTAAGTAGTTTTTGTGAGCGACTGATGGTGCGCAGCACATTTGGGGAACCATTTTTTTACACTTGAAATCTTCTCTAAAGCATCATTTAATGGGCCCTAGTAAAAAAAGGAAGATTATGAATAACGAAATGCGAGTTGCGTTAGATATTGCACCAAATAAGTTTAAAAGGTTTGCTAGAAAAATGAAGTGGCTCTTTGGTGTTTATTTAAAACCAGGACATGACACTGAAGTTTTAACCCGAAATGGTTTGTTAAAATTTTATTCAAAAGATAAAACAACGGGACGAATTTTACATATTTTTCGTCATCATGAATTTGATGAAATTCAAAGAGTGGTTGATAAATTAAAAGAGCTTGGAAAAATTGATGGTAGTGGTCAAGGTGTTGTGATCGATGTTGGTGGTTATATTGGGATGAGTTCAACGGCTTTTCTTCTAGAAAACCTTTTTGAAAAATCTTATGCCTTTGAGGCCTCTCCTTATAACTTTAAGTATCTGCAAGAAAATATTAAGTTAAATAACCTCGGAGCAAGACTTAACGCTTTTAATATGGCCATGAGTGACAGCGAAGGGGAGTTAGAACTTGAGCTATCAGATAGCAATCATGGTGATAATCGAATTCGCAATAAATCCACTGCTGTTAAAAATGAATTTAATGAGCATGAAAGAAAAACTGTTAAAATCCCAGCAAAGAAATTTGATGATTTTTTAAAAGAACATTCAGAACTTAATCCATCAGAGATTAAACTCATATGGATGGATATTCAGGGGCATGAGCCTTTATTTATTTCAGGGGCGAAAGAGTTCATTAAGTCTCATCCCGAAGTACCTATCTGTATGGAGTTTTGGCCGTATGCCATGAAAAGATCTGGTGTGGATGTGGATGGTTTTCTTAACTTTTTAAAAGAGAACTATCAATATTTTATTGATCTGGGACCTGATATGCAGCTTTATGAAACAAAAGATCTTAAGGCCCGGCATGATGAGTTGTGGAAAATTTCACAAGAGACTAATGAGCCTAGTTATGGGGCCAATATAATGGTTTATAATCCTTAATTATTTGCCTAGCCTAAATTGAGTTCTGACACCAAAATAGTTTTGATCTGATAATTGGATGGTTGTTCCTGCTTTCAGTCGTCTTATTTGAACGTCGGTATAAAGAAAGACTCCTTCATTTGGTGAAATGAGATCCATAACAGACATTCCATTTTTCTGTGTGTTTTGCTGGATAGAAACTCTATTGCTTAAAATAGTGCTTTCTCCAATTTTTTGAGTAAGCCCAGCTCCTGCAACATATCTATCGCCACCTTTTGTAAAATTAAAGTCACCATAAATTTCAAGATGGGCCTTAGCGGAAAGTCTTCTTACGTAATCAACATCAACCCGAGCGCCATTTTCTTTGATGCTTACTAAGTTTCCAGGAGTCATGCTAGGCATTGTCATAGTATCGATACCTTGGATAAAGGGTTTTATTTCAGGAGTGATATAACGCTGAATTTTTCCTTGAATACTTAATGTATTATTTTTATTTGGCGTTACTGTTAAGTAGGCCCCTTGGTTAATCTTAGCTGCAGCATCTAAATCTCTTTGATCGAGCATATTATAATATTGGCTACTTGTTTGATTCTCATTGAGACTTCCTTCAAATTCGACTCCAACCAGGCCGCCAAATT
>CAYGUN010000049.1:11759-12212 GCA_964353025.1 uncultured Bacteriovoracaceae bacterium | reverse complement strand
TAATCTCTGAATTATCAACAGCCGAGCTTATTAAAAAACTCTCTAGTTGTTTTTCATCTTTTAAGTATTTTTCAGCTTTTCCTTTTTTATATTTAAATAAAGGAGGTTGAGCAATATAGAGGTAACCTCTCTCAATTATTTCAGGAAATTGACGATAGAATAACGTTAAAAGAAGGGTTCTAATATGGGCCCCATCAACATCTGCATCAGTCATAATAACTATTTTGTGATACCGAAGTCTTGAAATATCAAAATGCCCTTTACCCATTCCAGTACCCATGGCCTGAACAAGCATCTTGATTTCGTCATTAGCGAGCATTTTATCGTAACGTGCTTTTTCAACATTTAAGATTTTACCTTTAAGAGGTAAAACTGCTTGATATTTTCTATCTCGCCCTTGTTTTGCTGAACCACCAGCTGAATCACCCTCAACAATATAAATTTCGCATAACT
>CAYGUN010000049.1:0-11749 GCA_964353025.1 uncultured Bacteriovoracaceae bacterium | reverse complement strand
ATCCAATGCTGTTTTTCTTCTGGTTAACTCACGTGCTCTACGGGCTGCTTCTCTTGCCGCAGCGGCATCAACTGATTTTCTAATAATTGTTTTTGATGTTTGAGGATTTTCTTCTAAATAGACTTTTAATTTTTCACCAATTAGCGAGTTAACAATACCTTCTACTTCAGAGCTTCCAAGTTTTGATTTTGTTTGTCCTTCAAATTGAGGATTTGAAAGTTTAGCTGAGACTATTGCCGTCAAACCTTCTCTCATGTCATCACCAGTTAAACTGGCCTTAATTCCCTTAAGAAGATTATTATCTTTTGCATAGTTATTTAAAACTCTTGTTAATGCTGTTTTAAATCCAGATACATGAGTTCCACCTTCTGGTGTATTAATATTGTTAGCATAAGAAGTAATCGATTCTGAATAACTATCAGTCCACTGCATGGCCACTTCAACTTCATAATCTTCTCTTGTATCAATAAAATAAATAGGTTGTTTATGAATGGAATTTTTCGCTCTATTTAAATAAAGAACAAATTCAGAAATTCCACCTTCAAAATGAAAATTATCCATTCTATCAGTTCTTTCATCTTTAATTGATATATTTAACCCTTTATTTAAAAAGGCCATCTCTCTAAAACGAGTAGATAATGTATCGTAATTAAATTCATGAACTTCAAAAATTTCATTATTTGGCTTAAAAGTAACTGATGTACCAGTATCATTTTCTTCACAGGCACCAACAACTTTTAATGGCGCTTTTGCAATTCCATTTTCAAAATCAAGTTGATGTACACTGGATTTTTTCTTTATTTCAATTTTTACCCATCTTGAAAGTGCATTAACAACAGCTGCTCCAACACCATGAAGACCACCGGAAACTTTATAAGCTCCACCTTCTTCATTAAATTTTCCACCAGCATGAAGTTTTGTAAAAACAATTTCAGCAGCTGATACTCCTTCGGCAGAATGCAAATCTACGGGAATTCCTCTACCGTTATCAATAACAGTAACTGAATTATCAACGTGAATAACAACTTTAATTTCAGTACAATAACCCGCCAATGCTTCATCGACAGCATTATCAACTATCTCATAGACACAGTGATGCAATCCACGAAAACCAGTATCACCGATGTACATACCTGGTCTTTTTCTTACAGCCTCAAGTCCTTCTAAGATTTTAATCTTATCAGCACCATACTCTGATTTAACTTTTGAAATTGATTCTTGACCTTCCATTATAACCACAGCTCCTATTGAACAATTTGAAAATGTCCGGCTTCAACCATAATCTGTTTGATAGTGGCCAATTTATCTAACTCATCCCTAAAGCCTTCATTGGCAGTAGTGATTAGAACTTGAAACTTTTGCTTATCAAGATAACCTACTAAGTTGGCCCATCTTGTAGAATCAAGTTCTCCAGAAACGTCGTCTATCAAAACAATTGGGTAAGCCTTAAACTTATACCTAAAAAGCTCTATATAGGCAAAAATAAGACTGAGATAACCCATTTTTTGTTGCCCTAATGAACAAAATTCAAAAGCGTTTTTTTCATCAAAAAGGAAGACAAAATCATCTCTATGAACACCGTAGTGCGTATGACCTATAGCCCCATCTTTTTGAAGGTTTTTAAGATAGAAGTTCTTAATCTCATTTTTATTCTGCTTAGCGAAATTTGTCTCCATTGAAAGTTTAAGTTCATGCCCTTGGGAAAAGACTTTTTGGAAAGATTCTCGGCAAAAAGGATTGAGTTCTGAAATAAAGAGCTCTCTTTGCCTTAAAATATACTCTGATTTCTCACAAAATTGCTCATCAAGAGCAATTATCTGATCAACATAACCCTTAGGCTTCATTGAAAGCAAAGCGTTCCTCTGGCGAAGTATCTGTGAAAATTTTAGAAGTTCTCTTTTATACTCTGAGTTAATGATACTTAAATGCTGATCAATAAAAGTTCTTCTAAAGGCCGGTTGATTATGAAATGAGTATGAATCAAATGGATTAATGAAAACTGTTTCAACATCCACTTTTTTCTTTGTTGGTTTCCCATTCATACTCCAAATAGAACCATTTCTTTCCAGCTTAGATGAATAGGAGACTTTTTCATTGGTTTCCTCTGATTGGAACAATGAATTAATAATAACTTCTGGGTTATCACCATCAATACTTAAAAATTGAGGAAAACTAGTATTTTTACGAAAAGATTTTCTATGGGTGAGAACAAATAAAGCTTCAAGTAGGTTTGTTTTACCATTACCATTAGAGCCAAAAATACAATTTATTCCAGGGCTAAACTCTACAATATCAGGTCTTAAATTACGAAAATTTGTAACTTGAAGTCTTTGAATTTTAAAACTATTCATTGCTATAAGTTATAGCTTTAAAGGCATTATAATACCAAGAAATTCATTCAGTGCTTCTGATTTTACAACAACAGGACTTAATTCGTTATTAAACTCAAAACAAATATCACCCTCATCAAATACTGATAAAGTATCAAGTAAGTACTTAGCATTGAAACCAATTTCCATATTATCACCTGCATAATCAACAGGAATAACTTCTTTGGCCTGACCAAGAGATGGGTGGTGGGCCGATACTTCAAGTGAATTTTCCGTAAAAGTGGCTTTCACTCCATTTGTTTTTTCATTAGAAAGAATCTTAATTCTTTTTACAGCATTATAAAGGGAAGCTTTGTCTACTTTCATGGTAAAGCTTGTTTTACTTGGTATTACTGTTTGATATTTAGGGTATTCTCTAGCTATTAATCTAATGGAAAGAAAATATTCATTTTCAGCTTTTATATAGAGAAATGACTCATCAACAGATAAAGTTAACTCTTTATCTGGGTAAGCTTCTGAAACTTTTTTAAGCTCGTTTATCCCTTTGCGTGGAATAATAATCCCATCTTCAAGTGCTTTACAGTCTCCTAGAAATTCTGTTGTCTCAAGGAGAGCAAGTCTATGACCATCTATTGAGACAGCTCGAAGCTTTTCATCAATTAGCTGAAGATAAATACCATTTAAGTACAATCTTGTTTCATCTGTTGAAATAGCATGAGAGGTTTTATTTATAATGTTAAGAACTTCTTTGGTTCTTAACTTGAATTCATTATTATTATTTTCAAATGTTAGTTGAGGATATTCTTCTGAGTTGGTGATTAAAAGTGAATAATTGATTTTTTTACAACTTAGCTTTAAATAATTTTCTTCACTATCCACAGATAAGTTCACATTATCACTTGGCATTTCTCTTAAGATATCAAAGAAACTTCTAGAGCTAATACAAAAACTTCCACCTCTTTCAATCTGTGCATCAATATGAATTTTAGCGGAGACTTCTAAGTCGGATGCTATCAATGTTAATTTATTTGGTTTTTCCGAAGTTAATAAACAATTGGTAAGAATTGGTCTTGAGCTTTTTTTATCTACAACTGTTAAAATTTTATTTAAGCCTTCTCTTAAGTCTTCTGATTTAATTGTTAGCTGCATGACATTCCTCTCATTGGTGTTGATATTTTTTAGCCTTATAAAAGCATTAAATCAAGCTTGTTTCTGAAAGGTTAATTGGGAATTATGTTTATATAATTATATATATATTTAAGATCTAATATTAATAATCGAGGATAATGTTAATAATATATGAAAGATTAATAATTTTAATCATTTATGCTGTTTTAAGAAATTTTCTATGTGTAAAAAGAAAGAAAATTATAGGCAGTAGTTACGTATATTTTAAGTTTGTTCTCAAAATCAGCATCCTTTTCGGCCATATTCAACACCACTATCCACATAAATAAAATTAAAAGTATTTGTTTAGATGAGTGGCCAGTATTTCGCTGTGACTTTTACCCATTTTTATCAACATGTTAGTAAAACTTTATGAATACTCAGTGAGTATTCATATTAACATTTAATAACTTTGTGTAAAAGTGAATAGATTTTAAGTAGTTAGCTACAGCTTGCTTTCTATTTCGTAGATTTGATGTTGAGTTTGGGAATTGCTCTTTAGTTGCTTCCTGATTTTATCAACAGCATGGATAACTGTTGTATGATCCCTATTTCCATAGAATTGGCCAATATCGACTAAGGTTGCCTTGAGGACATGGTATGAGAGATACATGGCAACATGTCTTGCGTTTGTAACCTCTTTAATTCTGGCCTTTGATCTAAGGTCGGCCACGGGGATTTTGTAATGTTGTGAAACTGTTTTTGCTATTGATTCCAAAGAGTGGATTTTAGCGTCAATATTATCATCTAATTTCAATTGTTCTTTGGCGATTTCAAGATCGATGTCTACTTTAAAGACAGAAGAATAAGCGCCAAGCCTAATAAGTGAACCCTCAAGTTCTCTTATATTACTTTTAATAGATCTAGCGATAAGGTTAACCACATCATCAGGTAGGTAGATATCCTCTTCATCTGCCTTCTTTTTTAAAATGGCGATTCTCGTTTCAAGATCGGGTTGTTGGATATCAAGTACTAACCCCCATGAAAGTCTTGTCTTTATCCTTTCTTCAATACCATCTATTTCTTTTGGATGCTTATCAGAAGTAAAAATAAGTTGTTTTCCTTTGGAGTGAAGTTCATTAAAAACATGGAAAAATTCGTTTTGAGTACCAGGACGGTTTTTTAATTCATGAATATCATCAACCATCAGAACATCAACCATTTCTGAGTATTTTTTTCTAAAATCTTGGATTTTTTGGGTTTGTATAGACACAACCATTTCGGCCATAAATTCATTAGCAGTTGTTATAATAATTTTTTTTGATGGGTCTATATCAATAATAAAGTTAGCAACAGCATGAAGTAGATGTGTTTTACCTAAGCCTGAATTACCATGTAGGTAGAGGCTAGGGTAAATTTTCCCTGGGTTTTTAGCAACTGCAATTGCAGAAGCATGGGCCATATTATTGGAGGGTCCAACGATAAAGTTTTCAAATGTCTTTTTACGATCGATATTATAACCGTAATGTTCTTTTTCATTATGTTCAATGACTTTACTGTTAATTTCATCAAGCATATCGTTTTGTGTTGGGATAATATCATTGAGAGTGAAAGACATATCTTTAACAGTTTTTGCCTTTTTTATATTATATTCTAAAGTATTTTTTTCTTGTTTTTGAACAACAGGTATTTCATCCATAACACTAATATTAATAAGAAACTTTTTACCCAAAATTTCTTCAACAACAGCTTCAATATCTTTTAAATAGTGGGCATTAATCATTTTTCTAATGAAATCGGTTGTTACAGAAGCATTAATCGTATCATCAAGTATATCGGTAATAGTAAATGTCTCTTCAAAGAAAGCTTTAAATTTTTGCTCTGAAATTTGTTCTTTGATATTTCTTAGAATTTCCTCAGTAACAGATTTGAGTTCATTTGGGGAAAATAGGGAGTTCTTATCTTCGTTTTTCGAGGAAAATAAAGCAGAATTTTTTAATATCTCAGCTTTTGGAGAAGGACTTTCTTGTTTCAAAAAGTGCTCAAAAGGAAAACTATCAGTCATAAAACCTCTACCTCTATTTTTCTACTCTCTATCTAAAAGGTGGTGGATGCTAGCATGGGCTGCTGGAAAAATGCAAGTAAAGCAAATAAGTTTAATAATATCAGGCATTTGAAAGGCTGAATAGCCATTTAGTAAATATGTTTCTTGAATATTGTTCTCATGTCGTTAATTTTCAATGTATTAACCTTGACCAAGGGCCCTAAAATCAAGTATGTAAGTATCCTTGATTAACATTTTGACTTACCGAGTAAGAGGCTAAATATGAGCAAAAGAACATGGCAACCTAAAAAATTAAAAAGACTTAGAGCACATGGATTTCTTAAGAGAATGTCTTCTCCAGGCGGAAAGAACGTAATAAAAGCAAGAAGAGCAAAAGGTCGTAAGAGACTTACTGTATCTACCGGAACTAAATAATCCAAAACATGAATTTTAACTTTGCTAAAGAGTTTAGACTTAGGGCCAAAAATGATTTCAAGGCCTTAAGGTTAAATTCAGTAGCTCACCATACGAAATTTTTCAATATTTATTATGCTGATATTAAACCCGGTTCGCCTTCTAGGATAGGCTTAAGCGTGTCAAAAAAGTGCGGAAATGCGGTTGCGAGGAATTTTTTAAAAAGAAAAATAAGAGAGAATTTTAGGAAATCTAATCTTAAATTTAAAGGATTGGATTTGTTAGTAAACTTAAAGCCAGCTATTAATTCATTGCCGCGTGAGAAAAGTGCGCAAGTGATAGATATATTACTTGTTCAAGCCTTTGACGCAATATCTTTCAGTCGATGAAAAATATTGTTATTTTTCTTATAAAAACTTATCAAAGATTTATTTCGCCTTTGCTGGGCCCAAACTGCAGGTTTACTCCCACGTGCTCAGAATATGCCCTTGAGTCATTTAGGAAGTTTCCTTTTTTCAAAGCTTTATGGTATTCATCGAAGCGTTTATTAAAATGCCATCCTTTTCATCCGGGCGGATGCGACCCTATTAAATAATGAGGAGTTCTCTATTATGGGCGAAGATCAAAAAAGAACCTTTTTAGCAATTGGCTTGTCTGCACTTATATTATTTGGTTGGAATTATTTTTTTCCTAACCAAAAAACATCCACACCTACAGCAATAGAATCGATGCAAGGAAAGCCTATTAAGGCTGAAAATAAAATTGACCCGAGTGTATTAGAGAATATTAATAAAAATGTAGAACTAGCAAACCAAAGCAAAGTCTACACTTTCAGTGCGACTGGAAGTAGCATTACGCTTGATTCTTATTTAAACGTGACAGACTTTCAGTCTGCCTCTTCTGTTTTTGATTATAAAGAAGTTGTAGGGGAAAAAGGATTAATAGGTCTTGAGATGGAAGTTTCAGGAAATACTTTTCTTAAACTTCCTTTTAGTTTTACATCTGCGACAGAGTCTTCGTTTGAAGCAATTAATGAACAAAATAAAATTAAAGTCTACGGGAAATTTGATGAACTGGGTAAATTCTTAATATCGGTTCAATCACCTTCTGCTATCAGATATCGCTTTGTTGTAAAATCAACGGAAGAGAAAAAAGATAATGGGATGATCAGAAATTTTTCTCTTCTAGCAGATGGGTTAGAAACATTTGAAGTAGGAGATACTGATAATTCGGAAGGAAAAATAAAATGGCTTGGTGTTGATTTTAATTACCATCTTTTTGCGGCAGCTTTTCCTGAAAAATATGCTTCTTTTTATACAGCGAGCCCCGATGGAGTTCTTTATGCCACTTTAACGGCTCCACTTCAAAATCTTAACTACAGTGTTATTTATACAAAGAAAGAATATGATAAATTAATTTCTTATGGTGATAATCTTAAACTCTCAGTTGATTTTGGAATATGGTCTTTAATAGCAGTTCCTATGCTTAGAATTTTACAATTTTTTAATGACTATGTTTCAAACTATGGACTTGCTATTATTTTCTTAACTCTTGTAATGAGAACTCTAATGCTTCCTCTTCAGTATAAATCCTTTAAAGGAATGAAGAAAATGCAAGAGATACAACCAGAGCTGACTAAAATTAAAGAACGTTTTAAAGATGATCCAGCAAGGCTGCAACAGGAGTCCATGAATCTTTTTAAGAAAGCAGGCGCCAATCCCTTGGGAGGATGCTTGCCTTTAATTATGCAAATGCCTTTTTTCTTTGCCTTTTATAAAGTACTTTTTAATTCAGTTGAATTAGTGGGAGCGCCTTTTATTTTTTGGATTAATGATTTAAGTGTGAAAGATCCCTATTTTGTTTTACCGGTGTTAATGGGAATAGCTATGTTTTTGCAGCAAAGATTAACACCATCTCCATCAACAGATGAAACTCAGAAAAAAGTATTAATGTTTATGCCCGTTATTTTTACTTTCATGATGAGCTCGCTTCCAGCTGGTTTAACTTTATATATTTTTATTTCAACAATTTTTGGGGTTGTTACTCAGGCATTAATATTTAAGAAACCATCAGAGAATAAGCCTATTGTGGTGTAGATGTGGATTTTCTTTACTCAGATGGTCCTATAATTGCTTGTAGTACAAACTCTTTGTCCCCAACGGCCATTAACGTACTTCGCTTGTCAGGTTTTTCCGATCTTGGTTCTATAGGACCACTTATATCTCTTCTTCCAAGTAAAATTAAACCTCGCTATGCCCATTATTGTAAAATTTTGGATGGAAAAGATATTATTGATGATGTTGTGCTGACCTATTTTGAGGCCCCTCACAGTTATAATGGTGAAAATGTATTAGAGATTAGTGTTCACGGAAATCCTTTTAATACTCAAAGGATAATTGATTTATTTGTGCAAAAAGGTGGATTTCAGCATGCAAAACCTGGGGAATTTTCTTATAGAGCATTGAAGAATAAAAAAATGAGCTTGGCCCAAATAGAAGGCTTAGACTTATTATTAAATGCCAATGGTAAATTTGTCTTAGAGCAAGGTAGAAGCTTTATGAGTGGGAATTTGTACTCCCTCTATCAAGAGCTTTATCAAGCACTACTAGAGCATAAAGCAAGCCTTGAGATACTTACAGACTTCTCTGATGATGTTGGAGAAGAGAGCGCATTTAAAAATCTTCAATCTTCATTTAGTAATTTTTTTAAAATAGTGGATAAGCTAGAAAGCAGGATTTGCCTTGATTCATCCCAAATTTTAAACGCTGAAATAGCCCTTATTGGCCAACCAAATTCGGGTAAAAGCACTTTGTTTAACTCATTATTAGAAGAGAATAGGGCCATAGTTACCGAGATTGCTGGAACAACACGAGACACGATTAGTGAGAAAATTAAAATAGGACCTCACTTGTACAGGTTAACGGATACTGCAGGGATAAGGGTTTCAAATGATAAAATTGAAGCAGAGGGCATTAAAAGATCAATCGAAGTTGCCAAGAGAGCTTTTTTTAGAATTTTAGTGGTAAATCCTGCTAATTGGGATGACGAATTTTATTCTCAAATTACTTCTCTAACCTATGATTATCTCGTAATCACGCATAATGATTTAGTCGATTTCAAAGGGTTACTTGCCCCTATAGAACCAAAGTTGCCGAAAATTGGTAGAGTTGAACTTGGTATAGAAAAAACCAAAACAAAAAAAGTTGACTCAATAAAAAGTGATGATTTTAACTATAAATCAACGCAATTTCAAGAACTTGAAAAGCACATAAGTGCTAAAATGTTGAAATTGCAGGAAAATAATCCAATTTTATTGGATCGCCACAATCGAATAATCAAAGAGTTAGCTGAACAGGCAGGGATTTATTCAAAAATTCTGGCCAGTGAAGACGACATTGGAATTCTCTCAAGTGAAATTCAAATACTTGATAAGATTACCCGGGAATTAATAGGAATTGTCTCGCCAAATGATGTTTTGCAACATATATTTACTAACTTTTGTATAGGGAAGTAATTGTTCCACGTGGAACACTTGTTTGCGAAAAAGTAAACAAGGGAGTAAAAATTGTTTGATGTCATTGTTATTGGAGCTGGACACGCAGGCCTAGAGGCTGCTTTCGCTGCCTCCCGCTTCAAAATAAAAGTTGCTCTCATCACAATGCCCGGAGTTGGAATAGCTTCGGCACCGTGCAATCCTTGCGTTGGTGGAGTTGGTAAAGGGCAGGTTGTTAGAGAGTTAGATGCTCTTGGTGGAGTGATGCCTTTCATATCCGACAGGGCCGGCATTCAATTTAGAACATTAAATGAATCCAAGGGTTATGCAGTTCAATCAACAAGAGTTCAAATCGATAAAGACCTCTATTCAGAAATTGCAACAGATCTTGTAAAAAACAATAAGCATATCGAATTAATTGAAAGCAAGGTTTCAACTATCACCTTTGAGGATGAGTTTTACACAATTAAGGCAAGTACTGGAGAATCTTTTGAAACAAGAAAGCTTATCTTAACCGTAGGGACGTTTTTAAATGGCAAGCTTCATACTGGAGAAAGCGTCACTGTCGGTGGGCGCGAAAGCTGTGAGTCTGCAGCATCACTGGATGAGCTATTCTCTAAAATTAAAAAAAGGCCGATGAGGTTTAAAACAGGAACACCTCCTCGAATACTTACTGAAAGTGTGAATTTTGATGCCTGCGAGATTCAGCCCTCAGACAAAGAAACTAACCATTTTCATTGGGCCCATATCGATAAAAAAAGATTCGTAGAGCAGGTTTCTTGCTATGTAACCAGGACTAATCAAGCAACAATGGACCATATTAGAGATAACAAAGAGAAATCCCCCCTTTTTAATGGTCAAATTAAGGCCATTGGCGCTAGATACTGCCCTTCTATTGAAGACAAGGCCTTCAGGTACCCAGATAAAAACATCCACCACGTTTTCATTGAACCCGAAGGGCATAAAAGAGACACTGTTTACCCCAGTGGCATTTCTTCAAGCTTACCAGCGGAAATACAAGAGGATTATGTTAAAACAATACCAGGTTTAGAAAATGCGATCATTAAAACCTATGGATATGCTGTTGAGTATGATGTTATTGATACAACTGAGCTAAAACTAAGCTTGGAGCACACAATGTTTCCCGGTTTATTCTTTGCCGGGCAAGTAAATGGCACTTCTGGTTACGAAGAAGCAGCTGGACAGGGATTTATTGCAGGAATAAATGCAGCTTTTGCTCTTTTAGGTAGAGGTATCTTCACTATTTCAAGAAATGATTCATATATTGGGGTTATGATTGAGGATTTAGTGACCAATACCAGAGATGAGCCTTACAGACTATTTACTGCTAGATCTGAAAATAGACTTTATGTAAGAGAAGATAATGCTGTTATTCGCATGTATCCTTATAGAAAAACGTTATTTTTACAAGAAGAAGTAGATTTTTACCAAGATTTGTTCGTTAGTCACTATAAAACCCTAAGCGAGTTGCTAGATTCGACCTATATTAACCCAGATGAGTGCCCCTATAGGGACATTGAGGGTATTTCAAGTATAAATAAGCGCATGAATCTGTCAGAACTTCTGAAACAGTCCTGGCTAGACCCTATCAAGACACTGGAGCACCTTTTAAAAGCCTTCGGACTTACTTATCCCAGAGAGTTGGTGAATTGCCTCGCTATTTCCAAAAAGTACGAGGGTTATATAAACAGAGCAAATTCGCAACTAGATCGCATGAGAAACTTAGATAGCAAAAGAATAAACTGGGAAGGCTTATGTGAGTCTAAAAATATTTCCTTTGAGTGCAAGCAAAGAATAACAAAGATTAGGCCCGAAACATTTGGGCAATTAAGGCAAATAGAAGGTATTAGACCAGCTACCTTAGCAGTTGTGGCCGGCGGGGCGCTTTAATGGCCGATATTAAAGAGTTTTCAAGAAAATACTTTGAATTTCTCAATACAGAGCTTAAGGGCTTAAACTTAACGGCGATTAAAGATTTTAATGATTTTTACAACAAGCAAATCCTAGATTCCATCTGCCCTATTGAGCAATCAAAAGACTTTATAGATTTGATAACTAAAGCTGGATTAGTTATTGATATTGGCTTTGGCGGAGGCTTTCCTATTCTCCCCTTGGCTTATTGCTTGCCGGACGTGAAATTCCTTGGAGTAGAGTCAAAGCGTAAAAAAGTTGATGCTGTTGCTGGAATTTGTAAGCATTTAGAGCTTAAAAATGTCAAACTAGTACACCAAAGATTTGAAGAGATTTTAATAGATAGAAGCTGCGTTGTCGTCTCAAAAGCGGTCTCAACTATCGAGAATATCTTGTGTAACTTGGAATATTCAGTGAATACTCATATTT
>CAYGUN010000048.1:0-12457 GCA_964353025.1 uncultured Bacteriovoracaceae bacterium | reverse complement strand
AAACTTTGGTGCAGGCCTTGTTCAACCACCGGTAGTAAAAAATGCTTTAGACGCGAGCAGTATTGTTTGACTCGAGTGACTCCTGAGAAAGTGAAAAAGTCCATTGAGCAAGTCTTGGGAAGTGGGCAGTGAGAATTATTCAAATCCTTTATTATTTATTTATTGCCACTGTGCTACCTTTTATCAGGTTTTTCCTGGTTATGTTCTCTTCCAAGTTTCGGCACAGATTAAATTTTGAAAAGCTTAACTATACTGATGAGTACGCGAGAAGCTTTAACCTAGAAGAAATCAAGGCGGACTTTTCATTCGAGGTTTCAAGTGAGGGAGAGTTTCAACAGGTGAGAAGCTTAGTTGAAAAATGCCTTGAATTTGGAAAGAAGGTTGAGATTATTTATTGCTCAGAAAGTCTTGAACGAAATATGGATCTGTTTAAGTTGAAGTATTCAACACAGAACCTAAGGGTATTAAGACTTCCTCTGACTAGTATTTCATTCTTTAATATGGATACTTGGGCCTATTATTGGTTGAGCTCTCCCAAGCTTATTTTATGCCGTTATGATTTTTTCCCTGAACTTATCTTCTACGGCTGTTTTAAGGCCGAAAGTTTTGTTCTGGTCGCGGCCACCTTAAAAAACTTTAAGAAAAATCTTTGGACTTCTCTGGTTTATAAGAAATTCAATCTTATTTTGACGACAACAGATGCGGATAAAACTAAGTTCATGCAGTTTTTTCAGGTTAAGCCAGAAAATCTCATCGAACATGATTTTAGAGTCCTTCAGATTTCAGAGCGCATTACTCACTATGAAAAGAATTTAGCTCATAAATTAGAAAACTTTAAAGAGCTCAAAAGTATTATTGAGAGTGTTGATAAAAACAAAAGAATTATCTTGGGCAGTTATTGGCCAAGTGAGTTTGAACTTTTTAATAATAAAGATTTCGCAGCGGGAATTCAAAAGGGTGATTATATTGTCTTTCTTTTACCTCATATTTTAGGGGCAAAAAGTTGTGAAGAAATTGAAAAAGGGATTCAATCTTATTCGGATATTCCTGTGCATATCTTTCATGGCCATAGTGGGGAGCACTTTTGCGAAAAATTTAGGGTTAATCCAGGGATTGTGATTATTGATGAAAAAAATATTTTGGTTGAGCTTTATAAGTACTTTGCTCATGCGTTTGTCGGTGGAGGACATGGCCGCTCAGTTCATTCACTGCTAGAGCCCTACCTGGCAGGCTGTCACCTTTATTGTGGCCCTAAAGTACATCGCTCTACCGAGTATGATGTAGCAAGTGCCAAAACTCCTGAACAGATTTGTATTATAGAAAATCTTCCCACTTTTTTTGATGAGATCTTAAAAAGAATCGAGCTTGAGTTTTCTACAGAAATAAGAAATGATTATGTAAAATCAACTCAAAATGAGTTTACGAAGATTTTGAAGACACTTGAGGTTAAACTATAATGCTAGATAGTCAGTATGATAATATTGTTGTTGGACGAAACTATCTTAGTTTTGTCATGTCCTTATTATTACTAAAAAATAAGAGCTCTGTTTTGTTAGTTAATGATGAGAGAGTTAAATTTGGCACAAATTTAAAGCAAAATATTAGTGAACTCGAAAAGAATTTCCTTATTCGCCTTGGTGAAGCAAATTCTATTTCATCAATTGAGGGTATCTCGGACTATTTGATTCAAAAGGATTATTTTTTAAAACTAGATGATCGCATTTTACTATTAGGAAGATCTCCTTATGAAAATTTTAGAGAACTGATGAGGAAGTTACCGGAGTGTTTTTCTCATGAGTCTCAACAGTTGTTTGAACAGCAGAATAAAGCCGACTTTAATAGACTATCGACTATTTTCTTTAATACCTTTGCAGAAAATTGTTTTAAGCTAAAAAAAGGGCAGCGTATTGATGAATCTTTTATCAATAAATCGTGTAATGAGCTTTATAGAGTATTGCTGAAAGATTTTCTTCAGCATTTCTATGATGAAGAAACTAAAGCAGTGCCCATTCAGATGAAGCAACTGCTTTTTACCATACAAGGTAAGTTTCAATCACTCTTTTCTGATTCTTTCTCTGCTTTTGAAATTAAATATCTCTTGATTCAGCTTTTGAGCCCTCGCTATGAACTGGCAGAAGATGAACTTAATGAAAAGCTGGAAGTCGATCTCTTTGAAAATAATGGGGATATTAAAAATACAACTATTCAGTATTGGCAGTTCTACCAAAAAAACCTAATCAGAATTTTACTTTCCAGCTATGAGGGAGTCGTCCACCCTAAGGAAACCTATTATGTAGGTAACTTCCACTCGCAAACTCCATTTGGACATGAAAGCACTTATCGAACTTTTACTGATCTATTAATAGAGATTAAATATCCAACGGACCTTTTTAAGGCCTATAGTGGTAAGAGTATTATCTTTAACTACTCTAAAAGAGTGGGGGGCGATTACCCTTTATGGGAAGCCCATTTTAAAGATGAAGATACTTGTTTATTTAAATATCTTTATCCAAAACAAGCAGGTGCCAAGCCTGAATTTTACTTCGAGCAGGCCAAGAGTGATATCTTCTACTGCCTAGAGAGTCTTTTTCCTGATTTTAATTTTAACCAAGTCGAAGACACGCTCGTGTTAAGGCAGGGGAATGATTTATGGAATGAAGTCTTTGATAAGAAGAGCAAAGTTTATGTTTCGGCCCCCGCTCAAGAGGCCGATTTGAGGATATTCAATAGTGAAGACCAAAACGACGTGAAAGCATTGACCTATTGGGGACAAATGAATGTTCAGACTTTAGGGCTTTTGAGCTATCTTATTGATGTAAAGAACTATTATTTATAACTCAATTCTACCTCCTTCTATCCCCTCATACTTGCCGCTATACTTTGAATATGAAGATACTTCGCACTCAATCAGGCCAAGTGGCAGTCGAATACGTACTCATGCTTTGTATTATGATCTCAATTGGGGCCGCGATCCTCTCTCAATTTAAGGATTTCCTGACAGATCCTCGAAATGGCTTTATTTCCGGTAGTTTAGCTACTTTCGATAAGGTTTTAGACGGCGGAAACGGCATTAATGGGAAATTCAAGCGCTTCATGATCCAGAAATAATTCATAAAAGAAAATGCCGCAACGTGTAATCTTTACATAACCTGAGCGTTTTGCTTTCTTCTGATACGGCTTCAGTGTAGAATCTGAGAGATTATATTGCATAGCATTAATTTGGAGGTTTAACCATGTCTGGCCTTATAAAAAATTTGGGTTCGGCCAAAGCACTTGTCACAACACTAGTTTTACTAGGGAGTTTCAGTGTTTATTCTCAACAAGGTGGAGTTGAGCAGTCTAACGAGGCCGTTTTAAATTCCGCTCTTATTAATATCAATGGGTATGTTAAGGAAAAGCCAGAAGCTACTGATTCTGAGCTTGAGTATCTTAAACAAGAGATTACGAAGCAGCAGAATGAGTTAGAGATTAATAAAGACAAAGAAAAAGGTTATAAAGAGCTTCAAAAAACAACTGAAAAGTTGGTTGATGCTACTGCTGACTATCTTGAAGAGAAAAGAGAATCTCAAAAGTCTATTGATGCTTATAATGAAAAAATTAAGTGCTTAATGGATGAGAATCGTGACCCTAAAGAGTGTGATGATATTGGTAGAGAAAGAAAAGATTCTATTAGTGTTGTTCAATCGGCTCCAGTGGTTCAAGCAGCAGCTCATAAAGAAGACTCTTATGATGATAATAGCGTACGCGTGATTCCTTTTGCTGGTGTGACTAGTTATTCTGCTGAGGGATTTGTGAATATGGATTCAACATCTAATATGGGTGTGAGAGCTGAGTCTGACGTTACTGATAGAATTACTGTTGGTGTTGGTTTTGAGACTTTAGAGATTAAAAGTATAGGAATGCAACCAACTACATACTCAAGTATTATTGGTTTAAATCCATTTGATACACTTACTTATAAGTCAAATGCTTTAGAAGTTTACGGAAAGTATAATTTGATTAATAAGAAGCGTTTTAAAGTTTATGGTGGGTTAGGACTTGCCTATAACAGAAGTAAGCAAACAGTGAATCGCTTCTCTCAATTTGGTATACCTGCTCCAACTTTTTTTG
This sequence comes from uncultured Bacteriovoracaceae bacterium, assembly GCA_964353025.1. Taxonomy (GTDB): domain Bacteria; phylum Bdellovibrionota; class Bacteriovoracia; order Bacteriovoracales; family Bacteriovoracaceae; genus CALFYV01. Next base: position 8,347 of record CAYGUN010000048.1, on the reverse strand, counting down.
GTGATACGACAACTCTTGATTCTAACTTTTTATCCGGTAAGGCGATGGTTGGTTCAAGTTTTAATTTTGGTTCTAACTGGGGTGCATCACTAGATGTTGCTTATGGCCGAGGACTAAGAAATAACACAAACTCTCAGTATTATGCAGGACCTTATCAAAGATTATTGCAAGAGTTTGCGAGAAAAATACAAAGAGCTGATGCAGTGTCAATTCAAGCAGGTGTTAGTTATAGTTTTTAATATAAGAAATTTTGCTGAAACGAATTAAATCGGTTTAGCAGAGTTATTGTTCTCCCCCCTCAATAACAAGGCCCCTAGGAATTCCTAGGGCCTTTTTTTTTGCGCACGATAGTGCTGTTCAGGCTCCCTTTTTTCATTTACAATCAATAAGAGTTTTTAAATTATTTCATCGTGGAGAGTTTTTATGAAACCGGTTTATTTAGTTGATGGTAAAAGAACACCTCATGCAAAATCTGGTGCTGATCTAAAAGATACTGCGGCCCCATTTTTGGGACACTACCTTATTCGTCATTTAGTAGGAAAACATAATATTCCAGTAGATATGGTGGATGAAGTTATTGTGGGCAATACAGGAACTCCTGCTAAGTATCCAAACGTTGGCCGAGTCATTGCTCTGGAAGCAGGACTGGATAAAAAAACTTCAGGCTACTCTGTTCATAGAAATTGTGCTTCTGGTATGGAAGCTCTCTCTCAAGCTTATGTGAAAATTGCCTCAGGTAGATCAGATCTAATATTCGCTGGTGGTGTAGAGAATATGACTCAAATGCCGCTGATGTTTGGAAAAAAGATGACTGATATGTTTATGAATCTGATGAAGGCCAAAACAACGTCACAAAAATTAAGTGTGCTCTCTCACTTTAGACCAGATTACTTAAAACCCATCATTGCCATTGAGCAAGGCCTTACGGATCCTTTTTGTGGGCTAAATATGGGAGCAACGGCAGAGAAGCTTGCTCGTGAATTTGGTATTTCAAGACTTGAACAAGATACATTTGCTGTGGACTCGCATAATAAAGCAATAGCTGCAACCAAAGAGGGAAGATTTGTAGATGAAATTCTTCCTCTGGCAGTTGGTAGCAAACTCAATAAAATGTTGAGTGTTGACGTGGGACCCAGAGAAGGATCTTCTGTTGAAAAATTGGCGAAGATGAAGCCTTACTTTGAAAGAAACACCGGAACTGTCACTGTGGCAAATGCGTGTCCTATTACAGACGGTGGTTCCATGTGGCTTATGGCCAGCGAAGAAGCGGTTGAAAAATATAATTTAAAACCAATGGCAAAACTTATTGATTTTCATTTTCATGGTCTTGAACCAGAAAGAATGGGAATGGGTCCTTTGCTTGCAAGTCACGGAGTTCTAAAGAGAACGGGACTTACCATGGCAGATATGGACCTGGTTGAAATCAATGAGGCCTTCGCGGCTCAGGCCATAGCGTGTCTCATGGCCTTTAAAGATAGCAATCTTTCCAAGCGTTGGGGAATTGAAGAGACAATTGGAGAAATTCCATTAGATAAACTTAATGTTAATGGTGGTGCTATCGCTCTTGGACACCCTGTTGGTTCAACAGGAAGTCGTCTGGTTGTGACTATGGCCCACGAATTAAAACGTCGTGGCGGAAAGTATGGTCTTGCTTCACTATGTATTGGCGGTGGCCAAGGTGGCGCAGTAATTATTGAAAATTTAAAATAGGGGAAAGAGAATATGAGTTATTCACACATTACGTTTGAGACAAAAAATGACATCGTCTATATTGGTTTTGGAAAATATGAAACCAAATCAATGTCGACCTTAAGTCAACCAACTTTAGAAGAACTTCAAAAAGCAATTAATGAAGTGAGCGAGTTAGATAAATCTAAAAAGGCCAAGGGATTAGTTTTCTTTTCACACAAGCCTGGTATTTTTTTGGCGGGAGTTGATATTTCCTTAATTAGTAATCTTAAATCTGAAGATGATGCGAAGAAGGGCTGTGAGCTTGGGCAAAACATGTATTCACAGATTGAAGATCTCAAAATGCCAACAATTGCTTTAATTGATGGTGTTTGTCTTGGAGGGGGATTAGAGCTCTCTCTTGCGTGCAAGAAGATAGCTGTTTCAGATAGCTCTAAAACTATTTTGGGACTGCCTGAAGTGAAGCTTGGCGTTCTACCAGGCTTTGGTGGAACCTATCGCCTTCCAAGAAAAATTGGAGTGCCTAATGCACTAGATATGATTTTAACTGGAAAGAATGTGAGAGCGAAGAAGGCCTATCAAATGGGCTTGGCCGATTTTATGATGCCATCAGAGCGCTTACTTGAATTGGCCGAAAAACTTCTCACTCAAAAGCCCTCGGCCAGTGGCAGAAGTAGTGGGATTGTTGATACGCTCTCATCAAACTTTATTGCGAAAAAAGTTATTTTTCAAAAGGCCCGTGAAACAGTTTTAAAAACTACTAAAGGTTTTTATCCATCACCTCTTAGAATTTTAGAACTGATGGAATCAGCTCTAGGCAAGAGACGAGATGCTTATATGGAGCTTGAAGGCCAGGCCTTTGCTGAGCTTTCTCAAACTCCTCAATCTCAAAGCTTACAACATATTTTCTTTTTAACAGATAATTCGAAAAAAATTGATGCTGATAAATCTAAGCTTAAAAAAATCAAGAAAGGTGCAGTGCTTGGAGCGGGAACTATGGGCGGTGGTATTGCTTGGCTTTTTGCTGACAATGGCCAAGCACCTCTCATGAAAGACATCAATGCAGCTGGGCTTGAGTTAGGTCTTAAGCAAGCATCAAGTGTTTTCTCTAAAGCCGTTCAAAGAAGAAGACTCTCAACAGATGATTTTGAAAGAAAGATGAGAAGTATTGAACCAACTCAAAGTTATGATGGCTTTATGGGAGTCGATCTTCTGATTGAAGCTGTGGTTGAGAATATGGACATTAAAAAGAAAGTTTTCGCAGAAACTGAAAAACATGTGCGACCTGATGCCCTTCTTACATCAAATACATCATCCCTTAGTGTGGAAGAGATGGCGAGCGCACTTGAAAAACCTGAAAGGTTCGCGGGCCTTCACTTTTTTAACCCCGTTCATATGATGCCTTTAGTAGAAATTATTAAGCACTCAAAAGTCTCTCAAGAGACAATTGATTCTTTATATAACTGGTGTTTAAAAGTGAAGAAAACTCCCGTTGTCGTGAACGATGGACCAGGGTTTTTAGTTAATCGTATTCTTATGCCTTTTATTAATGAGTCAGCCTACTTGCTGGAAGAAGGAGTTTCTATTGAAGCTCTGGACCAGGCCGTTCTCAATTTTGGAATGCCTATGGGAACATGTCGTCTGATGGATGAAATTGGAATTGATGTTCTCGTAAAGGTTGGCCATATTATGGAAGAGGGACTTGGAGCTCGTGCTAAGGCCTGTTCACTGTCGGCCAAAATGACTGAAGGTGGACTTCTAGGGAAAAAATCAAATAAAGGCTTTTACCTTTATGGAGATAATGGAAAACCAACAGGTGTAAATCCAGAAGCTCGTAAATATTTGCCACAAAGTTCTAAGAAAATGAATGAGACCACTATTCAAATGAGAGTTTTTCTACCCATGATTAATGAGGCCTCAAATATTTTGCAAGACAAGATTGTAGAAAAAGCAGCAGACGTAGATCTGGGACTTATTTATGGAATTGGCTTTCCTCCTTTTAGAGGCGGTCTGCTTCGTTATGCTGATGGGGAAGGGTTGGACAGAATCTCTGATGCCATTAAAGAGTTTGAAATGAGTGTGGATAGGGAACGTTATGCCTTAAGCCCGTTTCTGAAAGACTTAGTGGCGCAGAAGAAGAAGTTCTACGACTTATAATGAATAAGGCCTTCTTAAGTTATTTTTTTAGCTACCTTTTTCACTCTAAAACCCGGCAGAGGCTTGTTTTTATAGCTATTGCCGGTTTATTTCTTTCATCATTTTCTTTGATCGTTCTTCATAGTGTGATGGGAGGTTTGCAAGATGGCCTTATTAGACGTTCCAAGAATGTAGAAGGCCATTTTGTTGTGCAAATCTTGGGGGATGAGAAATCTCTTTCAACTCAGCTTATATCAGAACTTTCAACGGCCAATATCAAGTATTTTGCTGAATATGAAATTGAGTTACTTGCTCGCAATGAAGGAAGACTCACTCCTATTATTCTCCACGGTGTTGATACCTCAAAAGAGCTTGCTCCTTTTTTGCAACAAAAAGACATGAAGGGAATTATCTTAGGTGCTGATTTGGGTTCAAAGCTTCAAGCTGATTTCTTCACTCAAATTAATTTAATCTCACCGGCCCATACAGATCCCATTTTAGGGGATATTCCAAGGCAAGTGGGAGTTGATGTGACAGATTTTTTCTCAAGTGAATTAACTGAAATCGATCTTTTCAATGCTTGGGTCAGGCTGCCTCTGGTGCAAAACCTTATACGTGAACGTTCTATGAATACGATTCGTTTTTATGATGATACGGTCTTTGAAAAAGTGGCAAGCATAGTCTCTGAAATTGATTCACCTTTTTTGAAATTAGAAAAATGGGAAGACAAACACGAGGCCCTGGTTTGGTCCTTGGGTTTAGAGACCACCGTTATGCTGATTCTTTTTGTGTGTATGACTTTTTTAATTTCCATTACTATTACAGCAGGGTTTCTCATCTTTTTTGATAAGATCAAAAAAGATCTCGCAAGCTTTTGGATCTTGGGTAGCTCAAAAGAGGCCATCATGAAAATGGCCAGTCAGTTTTGTAATTTAGTGAGTCTCTTAACTTGTTTTTTAGGTCTTGCCGCGGGCCTTTTGACTCTTTTTCTTTTAGATAATTACAGCACTAATATTATGCCGGATGTATTTATGGAGAGATCACTTCCCATCAACGTGACGGCTAGTGGGATTGCCATCTCCGTTTTTATACCTTACCTGATTTCTGTTTCATTCTCTTTGTTTTCTCTCTCTCACTTTAAAAGAGAGAATCACTCCTTCCTGGAAATCGTTAGAAACGTTGGCTAGATATCCAATTACTTGAAATTATATGAGGGCCCAAAGTGGGCCCTTTTTTTATTTTTGGGCCCTGTTATTTCAAGTAGATAGAGTGAATTTCTAACCAACTGTTTATACTGTCTTTCAACATAATTTCAACCATTGCCACTCCAAAAAATGATATAATAGGTGAATTTATTTTTTGCCAGTGAGGGACTTATGAGTGCTGATAAGGTTAAAAGTTCATTGGAGAATTCCATTGGAAACTACCTGAGTACTCCTCTGAACAAGAAGAGGTGTGCTATATCAAATAACAATAATATGAGCTTTCATTGGGCCGATTATGGCCTAACTTGTAATATATATAAGGACATGCTGAGAAATGATAATAAGTTTCAATCCTACCATGGGGCCTTGTTAGCAAATTTAGAGAAACTAAAGACTATCCCTTTATGGATAAAAACATTAGATGGTATTAGCACCATGAGTTTATATGATGTTTATGATTCTTTAGTCACTAAGGGAAAGCTATCGCGTTTTTATGTGAATAGCTCAGGCAAGCTTGTTATGTCATTCCATGGGCCACGAGGGCCATTTGAAGTGCTCTCTCCAGCCGATTGTGTCAATCACGAACGATACACAGAGCTTGTATTCACACACCTGCTAGATGGAAGAATTCCCACTCGTGACTTTAGAGTCAGATGCAGTGGTAAGGTTCTCTGCTATTATGAAGTGTGCTTTAATAAAGTCACTAATCTTGAGGTGGAACAAGTCACAACTGACGGCATCTTATTTTCAACTCAAGACAATGATCTTCGTGATAAATTAGCAACTTCAAAAGAGATCAAACTACTACTCAACTTAGATATTTTTCATCAAACTTTAAGACAATCCTTTAATGATTTGAGAAATGCTTTTAGTGATTATAAATTTAATCTCTTTTTTACCAGAGATGCAAAACACTCTTATCACGTGGTGCCTAAATTCTTAAGTTTCTATCAAGGGCATGACCATGATATTTCAGGCACTACCTATATCTTTGTCCATTTTCATCACTTTAAAGGCAATGATGATATGGTTGAAAATGTTTTAAAAGAATTCACTGTTCAGCTTCGTTCACAAATAAAAGATGAAATTTTAAAAGCGTCTTAATTAAGGAGAGCTTCACATGGGTATTATAGACTTAAAGTCCTATATGGGATCACCTTTGCAAGTATCAAGAGTTGCTCTTGCTAGTAATAATAATATTAATTTTCACTGGTCTGATTATTCCAAGGCCTGTGAAGTTTATCAGAGTTATTTCAAATCAAATAAATTTGGTCTCTATGATAAGTTACTCTATAACTTAGATGTTATGGCAGATACGGCCATGTGGATTAAAGAGAATCAGCATATTTATACTTTTTCTTTATTTCAAATCTATGAATGCCTTATTTTTAATAAAAAATTAACTGGTCTTAATAAAGGTAAGGAAGATGCGGTTGAGCTAAGCCTTATTGGCCCATCGGGACCTTTTAAGAAAGGTTACTTAAGTGAATGTATTAATGATGAGAAGTATGCCAAGTTTATTTTTCAATATTTGTTCTCTGATCAATTAAAATTTCGTGATTTTAGAATTCACTGCCATGGTGAAATTCTATGCTACTACGATAAACTTTTAACTAGAAGCTTTATCCTTGGAGTCGAGCAGATAACAGCTGATGGTATACTCTTTAAAAATCGAGATAAAAATTTAAAAAAGAAACTCAAGTCAGTTAGTGAAATAAGACCATTGATTGATATACGTATCTTTGAAAATGCTATTGGTAAGTCTTTAAATGATATAGGTCACAATTTTTCAAATCATAGCAAAACTCTTTTTTTCACCTATGATGATAGGTGTGAATATAAGGTTAAGACTGAGAAATTAAAATTTTTCTTATCTCATAATTCAAAAGAAACGGGAGTTGATTATCTCTTTTGTCGTTTTGAAGATATTCAAGGACATAATAGTCTTTTTCATCTGATTTTGAAGTCTTTTATTGATAATATGAGAGAGCAAATTGATGAAGAAATACCAAAGGCCGGTTAAGAGGATTTTTTCTCATACTGAATGAGATAGGCCGCATTATCATCTAGACCTTTTCTGCGTTTATCATATCTTTCTGTCGTAGTGATATTGGAATGTCCTGCAAAGATGGCCACATCACGAATAGGGACTTTCTGAGTGTCAAGCAAATGGCTAATGGCCGTTGCCCGACAAGAGTGAGGGCTTACGCGTTTATTAATTCCACACTGCTTAGCATATCTTTCAATAATTCTAAAAACAGTCGACCCATTCATAGGGATTTGGTTTTTTCCTTTTTGACTAGATTGAATGAGATAATCCTCATCTTCAAGCTTAAGTGAAAAGCTGATAAGGGCCTCTTTATAGCTTTCAATCTCTTTAGATATAGCAGCAGGAATTGGCATATGTCTTATCTTTCCACCCTTACCATTAATTTTAAGCACCAGGTGGTTTCTTTCTTGATAGAAGTCATTAAGCTTTATCGTAACGACTTCTGAGCGTCTAAGGCCCAGGCCAAAAAGCATAATCATACATAATCTGTGAGAGCGACCCATTTTGGAACTCATATCAGGGGCATTCAGCATTTCAATGACTTCCTCATCGGTAAAAGCGATAGTAGGGGACTGAGTTTGAGTTTTTGGTAATTTCACTTGGTCCAGTGGATTATGATCCATGAGTTTTGCACCTATGGCCCACTTAATAAAAGAACGGATACAAACTAATCTTCTATTAATAGTAGCTGATGAATAATCATTCTCTATCAGATGATCCCGGTATACTCTAAAGTGATGGGCCTTAATATCAGCAGGCGATGCTAAGCTTTGTCCACCTTTGGCCAAGAACTGGAAAAAAAACTGTAAGTCTTTTGAATAGGCCAATTGGGTACGAGGAGAAACAAATTGGATGATGAATTCGTTGGCAAAATCGGCAATGATTTGTTTTGAAGAAAGCCTATCGGCCTTTTTAAACTCCTCGACTAGTTTAAGATCTATATTTTGTGCTTTGACGAGTTCATTTTTACTCATATATTCATTATAATAATGATTTGGATAAAAAAGTATGAGAGGTAGACTTATCCACTCTTGAAAAGGCAGATGAAAATTTGTAGGAATAGTTTATGAAAAAGCTCATGATTATTGGTAATGGGATAGCGGCAAATGCTCTTAAGTTTTATGTGAGAGGACAGTTTGAGATTATTCAAGTGGCATCCTCTGCTTTTGCCCCTGCTTGCAGTTTAAGTTCAACGGCAATCGTCGCTTTAAGGCAAACTCAGAAAGGCATGACTGAGCTTGGTGACGTGATCCATGATTCATTTTTT
>CAYGUN010000047.1:0-12534 GCA_964353025.1 uncultured Bacteriovoracaceae bacterium | reverse complement strand
TTCCAATATTTCTAAGTTTTTAAGATAACAAAGGGAGACAAAAGCCTCCCTTTGAGACAACTAAGCTAAGGATTTTGAATTGTACGAAAAACCTCTCCTTTGTGAGAGGTTTTTTTATTTCTCTTATTTTACTTTGGTCGTGAATTAGAATTGCTTTGTGGTGAAAGAATATTTCAATTCTGAATTTATTCTAGTTTAGTAAATATGAGATATTCTTCATGATCTAAATCATTAAGAATCAAATTTTGTAAAGAACTAAAACCTAAAGTCATTTGCAATATCGTAGTTTTCTTGCAGTCTGCGAATGACTTCAGGGTTATTTCTGATTGTTCCATTGTCAACTTGAGAACGAATGTATTCAAGGTTTTTAATACTACTGTCTGTTTTGTTGATTAAAATATGAGCTTTTCTCTGAAGAAAAGCGACAATTTTTTTGAATGAATCCTCAGTAGGGTTTGCCTTATAATTTGAAACAATATGGGCCATAGCAGGGTTATTGAAATCAATAATTAATTGATTATAAGTACCGATGAGCTCTGCATTACTAAACTCTAGCTCTATTTTATAGCTATCTTCATCTTTTAAGACATAAAATGAAAGATCACGAGGTTCTTTGAGTTCAGATAGATATTTATGAAGGCTTTTCATTCTAAAGTTAACCATCCTATTAATCGATTCTTGGTATAAGATCCCTCTTTCAAAATACTGAATATTTTGCGATCTAAAAGCTTTGAGTAATGTATCAGAATACGTAAGAAGTTCTTCGAAAGTTAAAAAATTTTCGTATGGCATTTCATCAAAAAGCTTATTCATTTTTTCATACATATCTTTAGGAAGAATGTTTCTATAGGTTACATTGCCTGCATCCTTAAATAAGATGCCGTATTCATCATCCAGTCCATTTGAGTACTTAATTTTTTGCTTTAGATGTATTAGTTCATGCTCAAGATAAAGACTTGGCTTATTCATAGTAATTGAAGCAGCATCAATCATAACTTCTTTTTGACCATGATGTATATATGCTTTGAAGCCATGTTTTCTTGAATGGTATGGAGAATAAAATACTTTATATTCTTTTTCATTTAACATTTTTACAGTTTGTCCAAGTTCAGATTCACTGGGTGTTAACAAAAAGGCAGGATTTCCAGCTGGTGTGGTAAATTTTTTGAAAGCAATTTGATTCTTTTCAAACTGTCCAAGGGTTAAATTATAAATATCTTCATAATTTCCAGTTGGAAGTTGTGATTTGGGTGCCGTCCACTCTTCAATTAATTTATAATAAGGGTCTTCCCAAACATCCCCAGCTTTTCTTAGCGTAGCTGACTGTAATATATCTCTTTTTGCCTGCTTTAACTTCGCAATAAATTGTTCTGGTGTGCATTCCGCGGCAGTAGGAGAGGAGTTTAAGAGCATGAATATAAAAATCAATAAATACTTCATCAGAGACTTCTCGGGGCTTTAAGTATTAAAATTCTTATCTGTTACACTCAGGTAGACAATATTTCCTGGGGGAATTAAAGTATTAGAGAGAACAACCGACAAGTTTATTATGGTGTTGATTTTTCACAACTACCTCCCTTAAAATTTGGAGAAACCAAGAGCTTTAACTTTGGTAAGCAGTTTATTTCTTCAGAAGAATGTAAAAAGCAGTTGGATGATATTTTCATTCAAGACTTGGAGGGATTGTAAATGGATGTAGAAAAATCAATCACAGGATAGCCTGTACAGATAACCACTCTTTTAAGCTTGTAAACCGTACCGTTCAAATACCGAGAAAAACTCTCAAAATGGAATTAGTTAGCCCCGAGTTTGAAATACCCAAGGCCCTACCCAAAGTACAGGGTAAGTAATTTGTAAAAATTTCCTTCCTCCTCATTATTTTTTCTTCTAAATTCTCACTTAGTGTATATTCTTTTTAAGGAATTAAACTATGTTAGCACTTCTTACAGTTGCCTTCATTTGGGGCACCTCATTTTATCTTGCTAAAGATCTTATCTCTGTGGTCGGTGCTGTTACCGGAGCTTTTCAAAGAGTTTTCTGGGGCGCCATAATAAGTCTGATTTTGGCCCTTATTTTTGAAAAATGGAGTTTTGATAAGAAAAAAATTGGAAAAGCTTTTATTTTTGGACCGCTATCTATTGGTCTTCCTTTCTATTTTCTTTTTCAAGGCCTTGAGTATATCCCATCCAGTATGGCAGCTCTTTTAAATGGCTTGATGCCAGCATTCGTTATTTTAATGGTTATTATTAAAAAACAAAAAATCCATATTCCTTTGGCCATAATTGGGAATTTAATGGCCCTGTGTGGAGTGTTTATACTTGTGGGCGACGTAAATTCATTTTCATCGATGAGTGTGGGGCGCAATTTGTTTCTGGGGGTTGGTTTTTTAATGCTTATGAATACTTGCTATGCCTCTGGAAATGCTTTTTATAATGAACTCCATCCCAAGCTTCCAGTTTATCAGTCACTCTTTTGGATTCTTATCAGCTCAAGCCTTTGTTTATTCCTTCTTGAAGGGTGTGATCTTTCCATGCTTCATCTTGTCCATTCAAAGATGCTCAATGCCGCCACTCTTGGAATTATTAATACAGCCCTGGCCTTTAAGATTTACTATTATGTTATTGAAAAGCATGGGGCGATTCTTGCGTCTCAAGCGCCTTTAATCGCCCCATTTGCGGCCACTACGGTTTCTTTAGCGATGGGAGAGATTTCTCTGTCAGCTTCCTATATTGTGGCCCTACTTTTTATCGTCAGTGCCATTAAATTTTCACAAATGGCCTTGAGAGAGAAGCCGTTAAGATTTCTTAAGCGTTATAGAGTTAGGGTTTTAAGGTTGATTCAGACGATTTTTTAGAAAGTGTCGAGAAAAGAAGTAAGCCGGATTCTGTTAATAACTATCATTCATCTTGGATAATTGTTGCCAATTACCTCATGCACTCTACCCGCAAGCTTCCCCGAGAAGAGGTCAAGCGCTTGCCTATGTGAGCTTGCACCTCGTAGAGTTTAGCCGTTTCAACCAGACTTAACTGGCTCGTCTCTGTTCCACTAGTCCTCGCCTCACGGCGGACGGGCGTTACCCGCTACGATTCCCTATGGTGTCCGGACTTTCCTCCAAAGGTTGCCCTTCAGCGATAGTCCTCTTTTCTCGACAGAGCTTTATACATCGCACAACTCGGTGTGACAACTAGTTTGAAAAATGTTAAAAATCACCATCAATCTACTTAAAAATAGGTACTTATAATTGGCATTAAATAAAGCTGTTCTCGTTGTTCTTTTCTTTAGTTTTGGCTCCCATGCCAGTATCCGAAAACTGGTAAGAGAGTATTTAGAAACAAATATGAGTATTAAGTCCAATGAGCTTGATAGTGAAAGTGTAGGTTATAATATCAATTTAACCCAAGCACAAAACGATTGGTTTTTAAACTCTACTCTTTCTTATACTGACCAAGAGGGAGTTGGTTTTTTCGCTTTTAACCAAAATAACACTATTACTAAATACGGCTCCCTTGGAATTTCAAAAGATAATTTCTGGGGTGGAGAGTTTTCACTCAAGCAAGAGCTTTACAAAAGTGACTTAAGACAATGGGCCGCACCTCCCAATGGTGAAACCAACTACTATGAAACAATAACGACGTTAAACTATACCCAAGACCTGGGTTCTAACTTTTTCGGTCTTAAGTACAGAACAGAAGTCGATATCGCAGAGTCCACTGCTAAAAAAGCTCAAATAGAGCTAAGCTCTGCTAATCAAAACCTTCTTTTTTCTTTTTATACTAATTACCTCAATACCAAGTTAGATAAAACTCTAGTGGCCTTAAATGAAGAGGCCTTAAAAAGAGCGAAAAAAAGAAGAAGTGTGATTGCTAAAAGAGTTCAAGACAGACTTAGTAAAACCGTAGATTTGTATCAAGCGCAGATAGCGGAACTTACACAAGAAGAAACTCTTCGCTCAAGGAAGCGATCTTTTTATGAGAACCTTAATAACTTAAATTTAGGTCTTCATCGTCAAATAAGAGAGATTGAGCTTAATGAATTTGATTTAAATTCTCCTATCGTATCGAAAAGAATTGAAGGTGAGCTTGATAATAATATGGATTTGAAAGCTTTGGCCGAAAGTCTACAAGTTGCGAGGCTAACTCTTAAAAAGGCCAAGCGTGGTTATTATCCAACGATTGCTTTAACAGGCTCTTATTCAACTGATTCACTCTTACCCAATTTCAATGAAGCTTATAAGCAAGGGTCATTTGGTTCAGGGCCTGAGACTGCCAGCGTGGCATTATCGATTTCACTTCCTTTAGGAATGGAGCAAGCTAGTGCTGAGGTGGCCCAAAGTAAATTGAGTTTAAGAAAGAACGAGTTAATGATCAGAAAAATGAGAATTGACTTAGATAATACTATCTACAGTCTTGAAAGAAGAATTTCTTCTCTTGAAGAAGAGATTGGATTATCTAAGAAAAAAATGAGTTTGGCCCAAAAGGCCCTGAAAGAACAAAACAGATTATATTATTTAGGAAAAAGAGACTTGGATGAAGTGATTCGTTCTGAAGAAACATTAATTTCAACAGAAGTCTCACTAGTTAATAATTTAACAATTTATAATATACTGCTAGGTCAGTATGCCTCAGTAAAAGGTAAGCTTTTAAGTTTTACTTATCAGTTTATTGACTAAAGTTATATGACAAGAATTATAGACTTTTTTTTAAACCGTGCCATGTTGGTCAATCTATTTTCCGTCATGGTTATTATAATGGGAACAGTCTCCTTGTTTTCATTAAGAAAAGAAACTTTTCCAAATGTTGATTTTGATGTCATTACTATTCGTGTTGATTATCCTGGTTCATCTGCTGAAGATACTGAAAAACTTGTTTCCATTGAAGTGGAAAGGGCCTTAAAAGAAGTTAATGGTATAAAAGAGCTTAATATTCTCTCAGGAGAAGGCTATAGCATTACAACTATTGAAGTAGATACTGGCTATCATGTTGATGAAGTATTGGAAGATGTGAGAAATGCAATAGATACCATTGATGACTTCCCAAATGAAGTTGAAAAACCTTTTATAAAAAAAATTAATAATAAACAAAGAGCAATCTTTAGTATCGCTGTTACTACAGAGAATAAGTCTGAATGGGAGCTAAGGAGTCTTTCTAAAAAGTTAAGAGACTACCTTGAGCTTCAAACTGGTGTTGCTAAGATAGAACTACAAGGCTACAGAGATCAAGTTGTTGAGGTAGAACTAGACCCAAAGAAGCTTCAAAAATATGAATTGACTCTTAATCAGGTGAGTAAAGCGATTGCTGATAGAAATATTAACCTCTCAGCAGGTACGTCAGAAACTCCAGAAGCGGATGTTTTAGTCAGAGTACAATCAGAATATGAAGATAAACGAGATGTTGAGAAAGTGGTTGTTCGATCTAATGCTTCAGGTTTTCAAGTGAATGTTTCTGAATTAGGTAATGTTTATGAACGGCTTAAAGATGACAAGGTTGAGGAGAGGCTAAACAGAAACAAAACAATTTTCTTAAGAGTCGTTATTAAGGAGACAGCTGACATTATTCAAACAGCTGACTTGCTCGTAGATAAGCTCGACAAGTATTGGCTTAGAAATCAATTAGCTGATTATAAGTATACTATCGTTGATGATATGTCTTTTTTCGTAAAGAGACGTTTAGATATTTTAACGACTAATGGGACTCAAGGAATGATTCTTGTTTTTCTTGCCTTAGTGGCCTTTATGAACTTGAGAGTATCAATTCTAACCTCTTTAGGTGCTCCTATTGCTTTTATGGTGGCCTTTACCGCTATGAGCTTCTTTGGATTAACAATTAATCTTATTTCAATGTTTGGATTAATTCTTGTTTTAGGAATGTTAGTCGATGACTCTATTATTGTGGCAGAGCTTTTTTATCAATATGTTGAAAAAGGGATGGAGCCTAAGGTTGCTGCAAGAAAAGCCGCTATTGATACGCTTGGTCCTGTTACTGCTACGATTATAACAACTGTTATTGCTTTTGGATCCCTCTTTTTTATGGGAGGAATTATGGGCAAATTCCTCTGGCCAGTTCCGGCAACAGTCCTTGTTTGTTTAGCTGCTTCTTGGCTAGAGTGTTTTTTTATACTACCAAGCCATCTTGCAGACTTTACTAAAAAAGATGATATCGGTAGTTCAGAAAAAACAAAATGGTATCAACCCTTATTTAATTTCTATAGAAAGATTCTAGGTTACTGTTTAAATTATTATAAAACGACTATTGCAATGTTTTTCCTTTTATTAGTAGGTTCTGTTTTTCTTTATAAAGGGTTTATGCGATTTGAGCTTTTCCCAGGTGATGATGTTACGGTGTTGTTTATTAACTTAAAAGCTCCTGTTGGAACACCTATTCATATTTCTAATGAGGCATTAAAAATTGGTGAGGAAATCTCTCTTTCTGAACTTAAGCACAATGAGCTTAAAAACTTAAGAAGTGTGTTAGGGCAATCAGTCAGTAATAGAGGTAGTGCTAAGAAAGGTGCTCACTATGGTACTATTATCTATTACTTAACTATGAGCAATGAAAGAGAGAGAACGACAGATCAGATAATGAATTCTATTATCGATAAAATGAAAGATAAAATTAAAACTCATGAAGTTACGTTTGATAGATTTCAGAATGGACCACCAAAAGGAAAACCCATTAACATAGAGTTATCAGGAAATTCAATAAAAGAGTTAAAAGTCGTCTCTTCTAAAGTGAGAGAAAAAATATCACAATTAGATGGTGTTATTTCTACCGAGTTAGATTTTGAAGAGGGGAAAAAACAAGTTCTCATTGACATTAACGAGGTTGAGGCAAGAAGGTTGGGTTTATCTAACAGAGATATTGCCTTTGAGTTAAGAGGTGTCTTTGAAGGACTTATTTCAACTGAAATTAGAACAAATGATGAAGATATTGATGTGGTTGTGAGGTATGAAGAAAAAGCTCGTAATAATCTGGATGTCTTAGATGATATTTATATTCTTAATTCAATAGGAGAGAGAATTAAGTTATCTCAAGTTGCTTCTTTTGAAGAAACAGAGGGAGCTTTTGTTATAAGACGCTATCAAAGAAAAAGAACAATTTCAGTGTTAGGAGAAGTCGATTCAAAAAAAATATCAGTACTAGAGAATAATAAAAGGATGGTTCCCGTAATTGAGCAAACTCTTGAATCATTTCCTGAAGTAACTTACGAGATAAGCGGAGAGGCAAAAGACACAGAAGAATCTATGGGAGGACTTCAAAGAGCTGCATTAATAGCTTTATTTGGTATTTTCTTAGTTCTTGTAACAAGCTTTTCTTCTCTTGCTCAACCCTTAATTATTATGTCTGCTATTCCAATGGGTCTAATTGGAGTTATTATAACGTTCTTTGTACTAGGTCTACCTTTAAGCTTTATGGCATTTATGGGTATTGTTGGTCTTGTTGGTGTTGTTGTTAATGATTCAATTGTACTTGTTTCCTTTATCAATGAAAAAATCTCAGAGGGGCTTGAGTACAAGGAGGCTATTTGGGAGGGATCTGTTTCTCGGTTTAGAGCTGTCTTATTAACGACTTTAACGACTTCAGCAGGACTTTTACCTATAGCTCATACAAGTGGAGGAGATCCTTTCTTAAAACCAATGGCCACAAGTTTTGCTTATGGGCTTATTTTTGCAACTACCTTAACATTACTTTTTGTTCCTTGTGTCTATATGGCATACACAAAAGTCTATGAGCTATTCTTTAAGAAAAAACTATTCTTTCAAATAAAAGACTAATGAGAAATAAATCGATTTATTGCTTTTTTGAAGGTGTTAGATAGGTGTGCCCTATAGATCTCAGCTTTAGTGATCTGTTTAGAAGGTTTTAGTGTTCCATTTCTCCAACATTCGACATTGTATCTTCTTTTAAGTTTGCCAGAACTTGTTTTCTTTAAACTACCAGGGGCTAGAATCTCGATGGCGCCAATAGGAAGATTGCTTTGTTTTAAAGTTTTTTCAATTTCAGATATAATTTCCTGCTTTTTCTCTTCTAAAGATTTTTTTGAATCAGCTTCTGCTAAAACAATAACTTCTTCTGTATCGAGGTTCTCATTATAAAGAGATGATACAATAGCTCGCCCCTTTCTTATTCCAGAAACTTTGTAGATTTTATCCTCAAAAAAAGATGGGAAAAAGTTGCGACCTCTTACAATAATAATATCTTTCACTCTTCCGCAAATATAAAGCTCGTTATTAAATAAAAAGCCTTGGTCACCAGTATCTAACCACTCGTCGATAAATAGATCTAAGTTTGCCATTTGATTATTATAATAGCCTTTGGTTACACATGGGCTTTTAACAAGTATTCTTCCCACTCGTTTTTCTTGTAACTTCTCTTCATTATCATCAACAATTTTAACTTCAAAACTCTCAAGAGTTTTACCTACACAAGCAATTGGTGTTCCTTGCAAGTCTTCTTCAATAATTTTCTCTTTAAGTTTGTCAGGGTTTGCTCTAAAAAACTTAATTCCCTCTTCTGGGTCAGTAAAAGTAACGGCAAGAGTTGTCTCAGCCATGCCATAAACAGGAAGTACTGATTTGGGATTTAATTTAGCGGGAGCAAGATGTTTAATAAAACTTTGAATTGTTTGCTCATATACCATCTCTGCTCCACATAAAAAGGCCTGCATTGAGCTTAAATCAAGCTTTTCGACAACTTCAGGGGAAACTCTTTTAGCAATAAGTCCATAAGCAAAATTAGGGGCCGTGGTGCTGTTAATCTTGAAATCATGAATGGCCTTAAGCCATAGTTCAGGTTTGAGAATAAAATCATCGGGTCTAATAAGTACAAGATCATTTCCATTTACAATAGACATTAAGAGGCAACCCACAAGACCCATATCATGATAGAGGGGTAGCCAGGAACAAACTGAAATATCTTCATTTTTAGGAGGAAGACCATTTGCAATTTCTCTTGCATTTAATAAAGCATTTTCTTGAGAAATCATTACAGCTTTTGATGGGCCATTAGTTCCAGAGCTAAATTGAAAAAAACAAATATCATCTTTGTTGAGAGTTTCGATAACTTCGTTAAAGTTTCCGTTAAATTCTTCTACATTTTCTGCTACTAAAACAGATGCTTCACATACTTGGGCCAAGTTTTTACAGCGAGGAGCTAGTTGAGAGTTTGTTATAAGAAATTTACTTTCAACTGAATTAACCATTCTCTGCGATTCATCTGTCCACTCAAGCATATTTGTAATAAATGATGGTGGATAAATGGAAACAGGTATGGCCTTAATCAGTTGAGCACCAAAAAAGGCATTGAGATATTCTTCAGACGTAGGAAGTACTAGGGTTACTTTATCTCTTGCTTTAACTCCATTTTTCTCAAAGTAGTGGGCATAGTTTTTAATTTGATTCCACATATCAGAGTAAGAGTATGCTCGGTACTCACCTTTGCGATTCATAAAATATATATGGCTTTTTCTTTCAGCGGCGCGCTCTAAAATGGAGTGTATGATGTGTTGTCCCATAATTTGCCTAAACTAGCTTGATTGCAGTATTGCTACTAGCTCCGGTAAGTGTTTATCAGGAATTTTATAAAAGTTTGAGAATTTTTTTCATACTGTGGAGACATTACTCAATAAGTCATCTTTTACATGCTACTAACTGAATATTATGGAGAGAGAGCCATCATTTGAAATTTTTAAGTCCTTGTTAGTCAGAAGTCATCTGAATAACGATCCATCTTTGACTGAGGAAGAACTTCAGAAAATTAGAAAGAGGATTGATTCTGAGATTAGTATTGAGACTCCGCTGAGTGAGTTAGGGCTTGATTCTATGACCATGACATGGATAGTAGTTCGACTTGAAGAAGAACTAGATATCGATGCTTCTGGTGTCTCTTTTTTCGAAATCTTTAATGTAAAAGACCTCTTAGAGAAGCTAGAAAAATTAGCTTAAGGTTAGGGAGTCATAAGAGTGATTGATTTTGAATTAACAAAGGAAACCCTCCATTGGAAGGCCCGCGCAAGAAGTTTTGCTAGAGAGTTTATTTTAAATCGAGATGACTTAGATAAACATGCGATTTTTCCAATTGATTTATATGAAAAGGCTTTTGATGAAGGCCTCATCACATCAATGATTCCTAAAGAATATGGCGGGCAAGGTAGAAGTTTACTTGAGTGTGCTCTTGCCGCTCAAGAGTGTGCTTATGCCGATCTAGGTTTTACAACATCTGCTTTTTTAATGAGACTGTCCTTAACTCCGCTACTTAATTATGGGACCCATGAGCAAAAAATAAAATGGGTAAAACCACTAACTGAAAAACTAGGCTTTGCTGCTTTTTGTTTTACAGAGCCTGAAGGCAGTACAAATCTAGGAAGCCGACCCGCCAGTACAACGGTAGAAGAATATGAGGGTGGGTATATACTCAATGGTAATAAATGGACTATCTCAAATGGCTCTGTTTCTTCACTTTACTTAGTCTTTGCGAGATTAAAAAATCAGAAGTCTGGTCTTAGTTGCTTCGTTGTTGAAAGAGACTATAAAGGTGTTAGTTCATGCCCTCCGCATAATAAGATGGGGCAAAGAGCAGCGGATACAGCTGAGGTATGTTTTGAGAATGTTTTCATTCCTAAAGAAAATCTTGTTGGAAGAATTGGAGAAGGCCATCAAATTGCTCTAGCTTCTTTAAAGCAAAGCCGTCTTGGTGTTGGTGCAATGGCCCTTGGAGTTTCTGAGCGTGCTCGCGATTTAGCTAAAAATCATTGCCATAACAGACTTGATGGAAATGGAAAGCCTATTATTTTCATTCAGGATATTAAGTTTCGTTTTGCTGAAATTGAAGCCAAAGTTGAAATGATGCGTTCTTTTCTTTACCGCTGCATTTGGGAGTTTGAAAACTCAGATATGGGGACTTTCTACTCTAGTTCTCTAAAATTCTTAGGTGCAAGAATGGCAATTGAGATTGTAAGTGAGTGTTTAGACCTTCACGGTGGAACAGGTTACTTAGTTGAATCAAAGATAGAAAAACTATTAAGAGATACTCATCTTTTAAAAATATATGAGGGAACTGAAGCTGTTCAGAAGATGATGATTTCAGACTTTGCTATTAGATTACCAAAGGATAGTAAATTATGAGATTTTCTATGTTCTATGAAATGCAAATCTCAAAGCCAGATAAGCAATCTGAGTATCAGCTTTTCCACGATTGCGTAGAACAATGTGTACTGGCCGACCAAGTTGGCTTTGATGGGGTTTGGGCCGTTGAACATCACGGGCTTTATGAATATGCCCATAGTTCTGCTCCTGAAATTTTTCTCTCTTTTGTTGCTGCTAAAACAAAGAACTTAACAATTGGTCATGGTTCAACTCTTCTTCCTAAGAACTTTAACCATCCGATACGAATTGCTGAAAGGCTTGCGACTCTTGATATTTTAAGCAATGGAAGAGTTTATTGGGGAGCTGCCAAGTCTGGAACGAGTGTTGAGCAGGGGGCCTTTGAATTAGATCCTAAACAATTACATGAGCAGTGGCTTGAAGCTTTGGAGATGATTCCCAAGATGTGGAAAGATGAGGCTTTCTCTTGGGAAGGTAAGTACTATAATATTCCACCAACACATATTGTTCCGAAGCCAACACAACATCCAAAAGTGTTCGCTGCTTGCAGCAGACCAGAGCTTGCTGTAGCGGCAGGGGAGATGGGTTTAGGGGTACTAAACTTTGCTGTTTATAAAGATGAACAATTAAAAGCGAGAGTTCAAGATTATAGAGATGCTATCGCAAGAGCAAAGCCTATAACTGGAAGAATCACAAATCATTTTTGTTGTAACCCAGCCACTTTAATCTTGAAAGATGATAAGAAAGCAATTGAATTAGGAATTCGAGGCTCAAAATATTTTACACGAGCAATGGCCAATTATTATTGGACAGATAAAAGACATATAGGTCCAGTGAGGGCACCAACTCAAGGTACAAGTGAGATGGAAGTAGAACTTTTTAAAAAACATCGAAATACCAGTGGTTCTCAATTATCAGTTGTTTTTGGAGACCCCGCTTCAGCAAGAGAAACTATACAACGTTTTGTTGATGTTGGTGTGGATGAGTTAACTTTTGTCATTCAATCAGGAACGATTCCACATGAGATTATTATGGAGTCAATCAAGACAATAGGAGAGGAAGTTATTCCTTACTTCAAATAATGAGTACGCAGTCAATTAACTACAGCTATATAACCTCAACTCCTCCGCGTAAGTGGAAGTTAGTCATGTATAAATTGTTTCTTTTCTTTTTTGGCTGGGTGGGAAGGCTTTATGTAAAAAGTTATTTCAATTCTGTAAATATATATGGCCGTGAAAATTTATCTCAAGCTCCTTTTCTCTTAGTGATGAATCATAGCTGCCCACTAGATCCTTTAATCATTACTTTCTTTGGAAGAACCCCGTTGCAGTTTTTAATTGCAGAAGGGGCGATGCAAGAGAGTCGTATTTCTAAGTTTTTTGCTTTGTTTGGTCAAATAACTAAAAGAAAACTTGATGCAGATACAACTTCTATTA
>CAYGUN010000046.1:0-12651 GCA_964353025.1 uncultured Bacteriovoracaceae bacterium | reverse complement strand
GGCTTTATAATACTGTTTTTCCTTTTACCTTTTGAGTTCTTTTCAAAGCGAGAGATTTGGTTTCTTACATATTGTTGAAACTTCTTTTTATGTCCAGGGAATTTAAAAATAAGTTGATTTTTGGCATTGAAGTTTAAAAAAGAATAAATAGTCAGTTGATTTGTTATTAAGTGCGGGGCCATTAAAAAATCAATTTTTTGAATGATGTTTTGATCATACTCTGCTGTAACATGGTATTTCTTTTCTAAATATTTAAGAATGAGATCTCTATTTTCTTCCGAGAATTTATTGAAATGAGAGTTTAGTTGTAAAAGGCCTTCAAAAAAAGGTCCCACAAGCTTTATGGTAATAATCTCCCAATCGATTTTTTCTAACAATTCTTCCACAAACTCAGTATCTTCAGAGGCATTTTCAAGGGGGAGTGTTGCAAGCAAAGTTCCTTGATGTCCTTTAAAAGTGATTACGGCTGGAGATTTAGCTTTGGAAATTAAAGAGATAATTGAATCTTTATCCTCTTTATTACTAATATGAATTCTATCAAGTTCAAATTTATTACGTGGATAGTAGAGTTGATTTATTTTTCTTATCTTCTTTTCTATAAAAATATTCAAGTATTTAATTAAAAGACAAGCTGTCGCTTTTGCATCTTCTATGGCCCTATGAGCTTTAACATGTTCAATATTAAATAACTGGCTCATATAATTGAGGTTTGAGTTCATGATTTCTGGGATAAGATACTTCGTCATGACATTCGTGCATAAAACTTTATTTGTGAGTAATGGTTTATTTATTTTTTTCAAGATTCCATTGAGAAAAGGTATATCAAAAGAGGTATTATGTGCGACTAAGATAGTATCATCAATGAAATCAAGAATTTCGTCCATAACATCTTCAATAGGGGGACAGTCTTTTATATCACTTTGCTTTATTGAAGTTAATTTTTGGATAAACTCAGGGATAACCATTCCTGGATTGATAAGATAATTTTTTTCATTAGTAATTTCTTTATTCTCAATTCGAACGAGGCCGATTTCAATGATTTGATCAACTGAAGGATTTCCCCCTGTCGTCTCTAAATCTATTACACAAAATTTGAGGTTTCTAATGAGTTCTTCTGAATTTACTTCTTCCACTTCTTGACCTTTTTGGAACATTCGCCCCAGCTATTTTGACTTTTTATCACTTAATTAATGAGATTGTCTCTAAAATTAATTTTGAAAATGTATCATTAACTGTTCTTGCTACAGTTTTAACATCTTCGTGATCTAATACATCTAATGATATCCCAGCTGCATAGTTAGTGATACAGGAAATTCCTGCAACATGAAATCCTGCATGATGGGCCGCAATTGCTTCAGGAACAGTACTCATTCCCACCATATCTCCTCCAAGTGTTTGAATCATCTTCACTTCTGCAGGGGTTTCATAACTAGGACCTAATACTGAAGTATAAACCCCGGTTTTAAATGGGAGTTTTATTTTATGAAAGGCCTTCTCAATTAAATGCCTTAGATCTTTATTATAAAGATGGGACATATCTGGAAAGCGCACTCCCAGCTCTTTCATATTATATCCAGTAAGGGGATTAACTCCCATCATATTAATATGATCTCTAATACAAACTAAATCTCCTGGTTCAAAACTTTCATCAATCCCCCCGGAGGCATTAGTCAGAAAAAGATTTTTTGCCCCGAGTAGTCTCATGGCCCTAATGGGAAGAACAACATCAAATACATCATGCCCTTCATAGAGATGGAGGCGTCCCTGTTGGACAATAACGGGGTGATCTTTGATTGTTCCAATTAATAATTTTCCCTCGTGTCCGGTAACACTGGTTGGTTTAAAATGAGGGATCTCTGCATAATTAATGATAGTAGGGTTGTTAACATGTTTTGTGAAGTCGCCTAAGCCAGAACCCAGAACGATCGCTGTTTGAGGGTTAATCGATGTCTTAGATTTTATATATTTTACAGCTTCTTTTATTTTATCAATCATGAAACTCATTTTTTATGTACTCATTACTTTATAAATAAGAGTAGGGGGAATTATTTTCTTATCACTTATTTTAACAACTTTTTCTAAAAAATCTTGTTCAATTTCTTTAACTAAACCTTCTTGTCCTGGGTTGTGATAGATGGTCATAATTAGTTCGTTCTCTTTGATTTTATCCCCAATTTTTTTATGAAAGTAAAAACCAACTCCATGGTCGATAATGCTATCTTTATTCTTTCGCCCACCGCCGATATCATTTAAGAGGTGCCCAATTTTTTCGGTATCAAAGCTTTTAATATATCCACTTTTATGAGGGAGTATATCGTATTTGCATTGGGCCAACTTCATAATAGAATAGTTACTTATGACTTTATCGTTCCCACCTTGATTTTTGATGAGTTCTCTAAATTTTTCAAGGGCCTTACCATTTTTTAAAACTTCTTTTGCTTTTTTAATTCCTTTTTCAGGAGTATCGCAAATCTCTGCTTGGTAGATCATGTAACCCGCGAGTTCAACTGAGAGTTTTTCTAAATCTTTTGGGCCACGCCCTTTAAGAGTTTCAATGGACTCGATAATTTCAATTGTATTCCCAACAGCAAACCCAAGGGGTTGGTTCATATCAGTGATAAGTGCAGTCATTTTTCGGTTAAATCTCTTGGCCGTTGCGATTAAGGACTTCGCCATATCATTCGCCATTTTTTGGGTTCGGTTAAAAGCACCACTTCCCACCTTAACATCCATGACAATCCCAGCAGCACCTTCTGCTAATTTTTTGCTCATAATAGAAGCAGTCATGAGAGGAATGGAGTCAATGGTGGCAGTCACATCACGAAGGGCATAAATGGCCTTATCTGCGGGAGCAATGGCACCAGTTTGTCCTATAAGGGAAAGTCCGTATTCAATAACGTGAGACTTGAAATCATCCAGACTCAGCTCTGTTTGAAAACCTGGGATTGATTCTATTTTATCAACTGTGCCTCCTGTATAGCCTAAGGTTCTTCCTGCAATCATGGGAACTTTAACTCCTGCAGCAGCAGCGATAGGGGCCAATATGAAAGAGGCCTTGTCACCAACTCCGCCTAGAGAATGTTTATCTATTACGTCAATTCGGTTGAAATCGAGGACAGCGCCTGAGAAAGTCATCGTGTCAGTTAGGGCCGCAGTCTCGCTAGTTGTCATGCCTTGCAGGAAGATGGCCATAAGTAATGCTGACATTTGATAGTCAGGTATTTCTTTTGATAAAAAGCCATTTAAAAAGTACTTAATTTCCTCTTGAGAGAGTTCAAGCCCCTTTTTCTTCTTATCTATGATTTCGTATGGAAAAAATCTTTGTTTCATGTTTCTAATACGTTGAAATATTTCTCTGGTAAAATTAAACTAATCATAAGGGAAAGCTACAAAGATGAAAATCTTTTATAGAACTTTCTACAAAACTAAGGTGCGCTATGAGTAATTTATTAAAAATGTTTTTTCTGACTATCGTTATTTCAGTGAGTTGTATGGCGCAAGACCAACCGGCCAACCAAGAAAAGGGCGATATTGTGGGAGATACGAAGCAAGATCTCTATATTATTACTGGAGTAGGGCTCGGTGGAGCGATATTGGGACTTTCTACATTGTCTTTTGTTGAGTCCCCAGAAGATCATTATAAGAATATTATCGTAGGAGCATCACTTGGGATTATTGGTGGAGTTATTGTTGTCGCAACGCTGCAGGCCGATAGAACAGGAAGTTATATTGATCCAGAATATGTGAGTTTTTTTGATGTAAAATCTAAGCCTCATTTTGATACATTGGAGAGGACCAGGTGGCACAAAGAGCAGGTTTCACAAAACTCTGTCTTAAATCCTAATCAAATTTTTGCTACAAGTTATTCTTTTTAATTTCATAGTTTAGCTTCTTTCTTGCTTTATGGACTTTTAAAAGTTAATCCATTTATTTGCTGATATTATCAATTATTTGGGAGCAATGAATGGAACGCTTAATATCTCTAGTCGGGTTATTCGTTATGGTTGGCTTGGCCTATCTTTGTAGTAGCAAAAAGAGTGCAATTAAATGGAAAATGGTTGGAATGGGAGTTGGCTTACAACTTATATTCGGCTTACTTATTTTGAAAACTCAAGCGGGTAAAGATGTGTTCATTTACGCGAAAGAAATATTTGGCAGTATCTTAGGATTTTCTGCTGAAGGTGCCTCCTTTATGTTTGGGCAAATTGCAGACCCTTCTCAAATGGGATTTATCTTTGCCACAATGGTTTTACCTACCATTATTTTTACGAGCTCATTAATGAGTGTGCTCTATCACGTTGGAGTCATGCAAAAAGTTGTTAAATATAGTGCTGTTATTATGCAAAAAACATTAGGAACTTCAGGTGCTGAGTCTCTTGCGGCAGCTGCGAATATTTTTGCAGGTCAAACAGAGGCCCCTTTAGTTGTTGGTCCTTATGTTTCGACCATGACTAAGTCTGAAATAATGGCCTTAATGACCGGTGGCATGGCAACGGTTGCAGGCGGTGTTTTAGCAGCTTACGTAGGAATGGGAATAGATGCAGGACATTTACTTGCAGCATCTGTTATGTCGGCCCCTGCGGCACTTATTTGCGCCAAAATAATGGTGCCAGAAACAGAAGTTTCAGAAACTGCAGGTAGTGTGAAAGTTAAATTTGAAAAAACCACAGTAAACCTTGTAGATGCAGCAGCAGCTGGAGCAGGAGATGGACTAAAGCTTGCACTTAACGTGGCCGGAATGCTTATGGCCTTTATTGCTCTTATTGCTTTATTAAATGGCTTTCTTTCATGGTCAGGTGGCCTTGTTGGTTACCCTCAATTAAGTTTTGAATTAATTAGTGGATATCTGTTTTCACCTTTTGCTTTTCTCATGGGAGTTCCTTGGGAAGATTGTCTTCAAGTAGGTTCATTGTTAGGTAAGAAAATGGTGGTGAATGAATTTGTGGCCTATTTGGATTTAAAGGCCATTGCAACTGAAATTTCCCCTAGGGCCAAAGTTATTTCAACTTATGCTCTTTGTGGTTTTGCTAATTTTAGTTCTATTGCAATTCAACTAGGCGGGATAGGGACTCTTGCTCCAAATAGGAGAGTAGATTTGGCGAATTTAGGTGTTAAGTCTATGATAGGTGGAACATTGGCCTGTTTTATGACTGCATGTATTGCTGGGCTTCTTATCTAACGCATGTCGGGATATAATAGAGCTAGTAAAAAAATTAAAAGATTTTAAGATATAACTTTTTAAGGATTAACATTCAATGGCAAAAGAGCTTGTCATCAACCAGACTCTGAATGAGAGTCGGGTAGCTCTTGTGGAAAATGGGGAAGTTCTCGATTTTGTTATCGATAGAGCTGGGCTCACAGAACAAGAAAAACCTAGTGTTGGTAATATCTATTTAGGTAAAGTCGTAAGGGTTCTCCCTGGAATGCAATCAGCATTTGTTGATATTGGTTACGAAAAAGCAGCTTTTTTGTATGTTCATGATGCCTATATTCCAACCTTAGAAGAACAAAGAGAACTATCTGCCAGGTCAGAGGCCAGGCGTGAAGAAGAGGAAAAATTAGGGAAAGTTATCCCTGATGAAATGAGTACTCTTAGCGAAGCTGTTGACCTTAGGTTTAGGCCAGATGTTAAAATTGAAGATGTATTAAAAGAAGGAGATAGTATTGTTGTCCAAGTGGCAAAGGAACCTATCTCTACTAAGGGTCCTCGTATCACTTGCCATATAACTCTTGCTGGTCGTTATGTTGTCTACATGCCGGTCATAGAGCACACGGGCGTTTCAAGACGTATTGAAGATGAAACAGAGAGAGACAGGCTCAAAGAGATTCTTGATTCTATTAAGCCTGAAGGGGTCGGAGTCATTGCCCGTACGGTTGCTGATGGCCAGTCTTATAAAGTTTTAAAATCAGATTATAATATGTTGGTTAAGATTTGGAAGGAAGTTCAGCGCATCCAAACTTCTCATCCTGCTCCTAAACTTTTACACAAAGATCTCTCCTTTATTCAGAAGTCTCTGAGAGATATAACAGACGAAGATGTAGATGCAATTATTGTCGATGATAAGAGCACTATGAAAGCGGTAGAGAAATTTGTGGCAAAATTTCTCCCAAGCTTTAAGGGCAAAGTAAAGTCTTGGGATGAAGAAATCTCTTTATTTGAAAAATATGGAATTGACCTGGAGCTTGAAAGAGCAATCAGTCATCATGTTTACTTAAAGTCTGGAGGACATCTTACCATTGATCAGATGGAAGCTTTGGTTTCAATTGATGTTAACACAGGTAAATTTGTAGGTAAGAAAACTCTAGAAGAGACAATACTTAAAACAAACCTGG
The DNA here is from genome assembly GCA_964353025.1 of uncultured Bacteriovoracaceae bacterium. Lineage (GTDB taxonomy): Bacteria > Bdellovibrionota > Bacteriovoracia > Bacteriovoracales > Bacteriovoracaceae > CALFYV01. The sequence goes on along the minus strand of CAYGUN010000046.1, from coordinate 6,318 downwards.
AAGCAGTAAAAGAGATTGCCTATCAACTTCGAATAAGAAACTGTGGTGGAATTATTATTGTCGATTTTATTGATATGGAAAAGAAAGAACATCGAGAGCAGGTTTATGAAACTTTTCTTGATGCTTTAAAAAAAGATAGGGCAAAGACTAATGTTCTTCCCATTTCAGGGCTTGGACTAGTTGAAATGACCAGAAAAAGAACTCGGGATACTTTAACTCGAGTTATGTGTGAACCTTGTCCATATTGTGAAGGAACAGGAAGAGTTAAATCTGTAAACTCGGTTTGCTATGAAGTCCTAAGAGAGCTCTATAAAGTTTTAAAAAAGACCCCATCTAATAAAATCTCTGTTTTTGCTCATCCGGAAGTCAGCGCGATGTTAACCACAGATCTTGGCATCTTAGAGATGATCGAGGATTCATTTGATAAAGATGTAACCATCCGAGCTGATAATAATTATCATATTGAGCAGTATGAAATTTATACACATGAATATTAATCTATAAATAGTTCCTTTGCGCCGCACCTAGTTGGACATTTACTGCATCTGTTCATATTAATTCACAATGAAAATACTTATTTTAGTCGCGTTACTGTCACTATCCTCTTTTGCCAATTTAGGTAATTGTAATATTAACTTTTACAAACCTGAAACTCACTATAATCCGGTAGAAATTGGTTCGAAGCTAGAGTTAGAAATTGAAGGTTTTGCTCAAGGTGGAATTACCCATCAATTTCTAGGGCGAATGAGAGGCTTTGATGGAGAGGATTATAAGTATTTATTTTTAAATCCCAAGAGTAGAAGAATAGAAATCGCGAATGCCAATAAGGTGAGTGTTAAGTTTTGGACGTATAAAGGGGAAGCTGAATTTTTATCATATGAAGGAGCTTTTACTGAGTTTGATGCGCAGAGTTTTATTCGTCCTTCAACCCAGGGAAGAGTCGGTCATTGTATGGGACATTCTCTTACCAATTGTGTGTTAAATTATGATTTCAAAAAGCATAATTTTGAAACAAAGAACTATGGCCATTTGTTAGAAGATGAAGCTTCAAGGCATGAGCTTTTAAGTAGACTGGTTGGAGAGGTTCATGATGTGGACTCTGGTGCTGAGCAAATGACTAATATGAAAAAGTTTATGCAAAATGAGCTTGGGTTTGAGCTTTATCACCATGATGAATCTAATATTCAAAGTTTTTATGATGAAGTAAAAAAACACCTTGGTATGGGGTGGTTTGTTTATGTTGGCTTCGATATTAAACCAAACATGACTCGCTCTTCTTTTTCATGGCATAAGACAGACGAAGTAATAACTAAGGATATTAATCTTTGGCTTCCTCGGGAGCGTGGGGAAGGTTCAGCAGGAAGGCATGGAATCTTTCTTATTGATTACTTTCAAGTAGAGGGGATCGATCCGTATTTTCTCGTTCTAGACCCTAATCATAGGTACCCAGTTCTCTGGCATTATAAAACTTTTAATCAGGCCCTTTCCGCTCATATGGAAGCTGTGACAGTTTGGCAGAAAGAGAAGCCTAATTCATTATAAGAATTTTATTTCCGAAAGACTTTTTACTTGAAAGGCCCTAGGTTGAGTGGTGCACAGATGTCCACAATAAGACTCTTGCATTGGAATCGTACTAAAATAATAATCACGCGAATTAAACTGAATACTTTCACTTAAAACATCGAAAGAACTAAGCTCTTGAGTGATACCTATTCCCACACATTTAAGTAGTGCTTCTTTTTTAGTCCATAGCCTTAAGAAATCTTCTTCCGACTGGATGGTTTCTTTTTCTGATTCATGAAAAAATCTGTCCATTATTTTTTTCCAATCTCTTTGATTTCCAAAGAACTCAATATCAATTCCCACTTCCACATCAGAGATGGCAATTTGAATCAGGGAACCAGAATGGGAGACGTTAAAATAAGGCGCTCCATCTAAATAAGGTTTGCCTTGTTCATTTTTTCTAAAGCGTATTTCATTAGGTTTTCTGTTTGTGATTTGGCCCATTAAAAGCCTAAGAATACCTCTCGCCGCGATGAACTCATCTTTTCTTTTTTGATGCCATGGTTTAATTAAAGTTTGCTCTTCATCGATGAGTTGATGATGGAGAGTCCTGTAATGGTCGCCCTGAAGTTGTTCTCTGTCGATGCTATAAATAATAACTGGTTTCATAGCTTTTATTATAGGGGATTATGAGCAAAAAAGGGTCTCAAAGAGACCCTTTTTTGCTTATTATTCAGCAGCTTCTATTTTATTAACAAGTTTAATTGATTGAGCAATTGACTCTGCAAAGTCATTTGCTAATTTACTTCCTAAAATATCCTTGGCTTTTGGAAAGGCCAGCAAGATTTCGCCATTGGTAAAATTATGCTCACCTAAATAAACTTTACGAGCAGCGGAGTATGCATCTAGTAGGTCTGCTTTTCCTATATTCTCTAAAACAATATCAGTATAACTTTTGCCGTTTAGAGTTTCGATTAGATATCCTTTTAATTCTCCTGCTCTTTTTGCTGCAAGCTCAGCCTTTCCTACCATATCAAGAGAGGCGAGCTCTTCTTTAGTCAAAAGAGATGATGAAAGAACGCTAAAGCCAATGTTCTCTTCTGTATTTGTACTGCTATCTGATGCTGAAGTTGTAACTCTAGCATTATTAGCAGCTCTTGGAGCATCGTAATGTTCAGTATTATGAAGAGTCACAATATGTTGTTGATAGCACGCTAAGTTTTGAGCCCCAACGATTCTAAGCCCTGTCCATTCTTTAAAACCATCACTTGTTCGAATTTTCATATTAGAAATATCCCAGAAGATGGAAGCAGGTACTTCTTGAGTATAGTCATTCAAGTTATCAAATTTAACCTCATATACCATGGAGCCTCCGTGTTGAAGAACTGGTTGATAAACCCATTTCCAACCTGGATTCACACAATGTCCAGCGTCATCGTATTCTCTATCAGGACAAGTATCCTCTTTTGATTTTCTCTCCTCTATAAAATCTTCATCACCTAATTTAAAAATATGCCAAAAATCTTCTGCATCCTCATTGGCTTGGATTTCATATCTGAAGGCATAGCTCATCACATCGATTCTTCTTTTTTTCTTATTAGATTGATTTCTTTTATGGGTGTACATTTGGTTATAAAGAGTAATAACCCCACAAAGTTCTGGTCTTAAATTTGAGTTATATGATTCTACCTCAGCTTCTATACGACTGAAGTCATCACGACAGCTCACTATTGTTAAAATCATTAAAAATAGGGCAACAAGAGTAGTAAATCTCATTAATATCCTCCGGAAGAGTTTAAATTTGCTTTAAATTAAACTAATTCTGGGTTAGGTACAATGCCTCGTGTAATAAATGCCTATTTTTTTCTCTAGGGGCGTTCTTCTTTTGCGTACTTAACTGGTTTATGCTAACTTCTGCCCAGTTCAAAATATCGAAATCAAACAAACTCGCTCCTAGCAATTGCGACTAGGGGCTTAATTATAACCCAGGAGGAAAGTATGATTTACGAGACAGCTGTAGTCGTGCGTGCGGAAGCAACCGAAGATGCCCTCGCGAAAATCAAGTCAAACGTAAATGAAGTTATCACTGCCGGTAAAGGCGAGATCATCTTAGAAGATGATTGGGGTGTTAAGTCATTTGCTCAACCAACAGAAAAAGGTGCGACTAAAGGTCGTTATCTTTATGTAATGTACAAGTCAGAGGATGGCGCTATTAATGCTGAACTTGAAAGACGTTACAGAATTAGTGAGGATGTTATTAAGTTTATCGTAATTAAACTTGGTCGTGATGAAGATCAAAAGAAGATTACAGATGCTTATGCTAATCCAAACAGCAGTAAAACAGCAGATGAAGGAAAAAGCCGTCTTGATCTTGAAAAAGAAAAGAAGCTTTTTGCTAAAAGAAAGTCTTGTTGGTTTTCAGCTAAAAAAGTGGAACCAGATTGGAAAGATCCAAGTACTTATAGCTGGCTCGTAAATGAGTTTGGGAAAATTTCCCCAGCTAGAATTACAGGTCTTAGACCAAAGTACCAAAGATCTGCTACTACTGCTGTGAAAAGAGCAAGAGCAATGGGTCTTATTAGTTATATGTCAGGTCGTACTGTTCGTTAGGAAAATATAGATGCAAGAGAATAACGAACAAATTCAAGACAAAGGCAAAAAGGGAAGATTGTTTCTTCTTGGCGCTTCATCAATGATTCTTTCAATGAGTTTCATTATGGCCGTCTTTGCTCCATTTCCATTATCATTAGCTTCTGTCATGTATGGAAGACTAGTGGGGTATTTACTCGGAATGGCCTGTCTTGGAGTTGCTTTGTTTATTTCTGTTGCCATTTTCAAACAAACAACGATGTTTTTTTTCTATGGTTTGGCCTTTTTATTTTCAGTTTTCATTACGGAAATTGTTTTAAGAGGGATGAAACCAATGAACGGTCTTTTTAAGTTTGGTTTAGGTTTTGTTCTTTTTCTCGCTACAGTGATCGGTATTTCAGTCTATTCTTCAGACATCTCGTTAAAGCAGATGATTGTTGAAGAAGTGCAGAAAAGTACTGCTCAGTTGAGTGAACAAAAAGAGCAGATTATGAGCCAAAGTAGTGGAGAAGATACAATTAGAATTTTAACTTTATTATCTCAACCTGAGTTAATGGCGGCAGAGATTTTAAAAACTCTTCCAAGTTACTTTTTTATTAGTGTTTTCTTTGTTTTGTGGGCCAATCTTTATTTAGTTCTAAAGTCTAGAAGGATGCTTTTCATGGAGAAGAAATTCTCTGAATCGGAAAAAAGTCTTCTTGATTTTAAAGTTCCTGAAAATACCATTTGGTTTTTAGTATTAGGGCTTCTCCTTGCAGTAGTAGGAGAGGAGTACTTCTCAATTCCGTGGGCAACAGATATAGGTTTAACGCTAGTTAAGTGTTTAGGTCTTTTCTATTTTTTTCAAGGCTTTGGTCTCTATATGAGATTTTTAGACTATATAAAGCTTAAAGGGTTATTAAGAACATTTTTAGTTTTGTTTACAGTACTGATTGCACCTTGGCTTTTAGCTTTGATCGGTGTGTTTGATATGTGGGTTGATTTTAAAAAATATTTAGAAAAAAAAGAACAAGTATAAAAGGAGTTTTAATATGAAGGTCATATTAACAGAAAATGTAAAGGCCCTTGGAAATGTTGGCGAAATAGTAAATGTTTCTGAAGGATATGCAAGAAATTACCTTATTCCAAACAAGAGTGGAATTCTTGCCGATGCGGGTAACAAGAAAATTTTAGAGAATCAGAAAAAGAAAATTGCTAAGAAAGTAAACGAAGCTAAGGCTCAGGCCCTTTCTTTAAAAAGCAAAATTGATGGACTTACTTTAGAATTCGTAAAAAGAATTGCTGGAAGTGGGAAAATCTTTGGAACAATTTCTTCAACTGAGCTTGCAAAAGAGTTAGAGGCAAAAGAAATTACGGTTGAAAAAAGAATGATCATCATTGCAAATCCAATCAAAAATCTTGGAACATTTAATGTTACAGTAAAACTTTTTGAAGGTGTTGATGCTGCTTTTAAAGTAAAAGTAGAATTAGACCCTATTCAAGCTGAAGAGCTTAAGAAAGCTCAAGCGAAAGCTGAAGCTAAGAAAAAAGCCACACCAGCTGAAAGCGAAGAAGCGAAAGCAGCTGAGTTTGAAGAATCAGTAGAGACAACAACAGAAGAAGAGGCTTAATTTTTTACGGGATCGCCGTTAAGGTGATCCCGTATTTATTTGAGGGGGAAAATGAGTACTGAGCTTCCACACGATTTATTGGCAGAAAAATCCTTATTAGGATGCTTGCTAATTGATAGCAACTCTTATGACGAGATAAGTAATCTTAACTTATTAAGAGATGACTTCTATCACCCTCAGTATGGAACAATTTTTAATACTGTTCGAGAACTGCACCATAATAATGAACCGATTGACCTGGTTACTGTTTGCTCTAAGCTTAGTGACATGGGGAAAATTGATATGATTGGTGGGCAATCTGCCATTTTAAATCTAATTGAAGACCAGGCCTCTTCTGCCAACGTTTATCATTACGCAAAAAATATTAAGGATAAATCTCTTTTAAGAGAGATTATAAGAACTGCGACAAGAGTTATCGAAAGTGGGACACACTTTAAAGGAAACCTTGATGATTTCATTAATGAAGTTGAGTCAGGTTTTTTTAAATTAACTAGCCAAACAAAAAATACAGGTCTTAAAGATCTTAAACATATTTTAAAATTAAATTTAAAAGAATTAGAAAATACAGATAGAAATAAAGGTGAAATCTCAGGCCTTCCTACGGGGTATAAAGAAG